>NZ_JBIVJB010000193.1:0-3559 GCF_044750025.1 Pseudomonas sp. NPDC088885
TAAGTCCCCTTATATCTATTTTGAGATGATTCTAAGTTTTTTGGTGAAAGCAAAAACGAGTGCTGAAAGGCCTACAGACACTTAAGAGCCGCTTTATAACAAGGGCTCTAAAAAGCTGTCAAGGAAGCCACCCAGGCAAAAGCATACTAATGCGTGCTAATTCTTTCCTTAGCATCAGACTCACGTTTTTCATCCTTGGCAACTATCTCCGGAGCCACATCCGGCAAGGGCTCCGGCGCGTATTGCAGCGCAATTTGCAGGACCTCGTCAATCCATTTAACCGGTTTAATCTGCAGATCCTGCTTGATGTTGTCCGGAATCTCCTTGAGATCACGTACGTTTTCTTCAGGAATAATCACAACCTTGATTCCACCGCGGTGTGCCGCGAGCAGTTTTTCCTTCAGACCACCAATTGCCAGCACTTGACCGCGCAAGGTGATTTCACCGGTCATGGCGACATCAGCGCGCACCGGAATGCCGGTCAATGCCGACACCAGGGCCGTGCACATGCCTACACCGGCGCTAGGACCGTCTTTCGGGGTCGCGCCTTCCGGCATGTGAATGTGCGTGTCGCGCTTCTCGTGGAAGTCCACAGGAATGCCCAGGCTCTTGGCACGGCTGCGCACGACGGTCAGGGCTGCGGTGATCGATTCGACCATCACATCACCCAGCGAACCGGTCTTGATCAGTTGACCTTTACCCGGCACGACAGCGGCTTCGATGGTCAGCAATTCGCCGCCAACCTGAGTCCAGGCAAGGCCGGTCACTTGACCGATCTGATCCTGTTGCTCAGCCAGACCGTAACGGAATTTACGCACGCCGAGGAAGTGTTCCAGCAAGTCAGCTGTCACTTTTACCGAGAAGCGTTTTTCCAGCGCGTGCTCTTTCACAGCTTTGCGGCAGACCTTGGCGATCTGACGCTCGAGGCCACGCACACCGGCTTCACGGGTGTAGTAACGGATGATGTCGCGGATCGCCTCTTCATCAAATTCAATCTCGCCCTTCTTCAGACCGTTAGCGGTGATCTGTTTTGGCGAGAGATATTTGACGGCAATGTTGATCTTTTCGTCTTCGGTGTAGCCCGGCAGACGGATGACTTCCATGCGGTCGAGCAGCGCCGGCGGGATGTTCATCGAGTTCGAGGTGCACAGGAACATCACATCCGAGAGGTCGTAATCGACTTCCAGATAGTGATCGTTGAAGTTGTGGTTTTGCTCTGGATCGAGCACTTCCAGCAACGCCGACGCCGGATCGCCACGCATGTCGCTGCCCATTTTGTCGATTTCATCGAGCAGGAACAGCGGGTTGCGAACGCCCACTTTTGTCATCTTTTGAATCAATCTTCCCGGCATCGAACCGATGTAAGTCCGGCGGTGACCACGAATTTCCGCTTCATCCCGCACACCACCGAGGGCCATGCGCACGAATTTACGATTGGTGGCGTGAGCGATCGACTCGGCCAGCGAGGTTTTACCCACGCCCGGAGGACCGACCAGGCACAACACCGGGCCACGAATTTTTTTCACGCGCTTTTGCACGGCGAGGTATTCAAGGATGCGTTCCTTGACCTCTTCGAGGCCGTAGTGGTCGGCGTCGAGAATGTCTTCAGCGCGCGCCAGATCAAGGCGTACCTTGCTCTGTGCCTTCCACGGCACCTGCACCAGCCAGTCGATGTACGAGCGCACCACGGTGGCCTCAGCGGACATCGGCGACATTTGCTTGAGCTTGTTCAGCTCGGCCGTGGCTTTGGCCAACGCGTCTTTCGGCAGACCGGCAGCGTCGATACGCTTTTTCAGGTCTTCGATTTCGTTGTGGCCTTCGTCGCTGTCGCCGAGTTCTTTCTGAATGGCCTTCATCTGCTCATTCAGGTAGTACTCGCGCTGACTGCGCTCCATATGCTTTTTGACGAGGCCACGAATGCGTTTTTCGACTTGCAGCAGATCGATCTCGGCATCGAGCAGCGCCAGAACGTGCTCGACCCGGGCCGACAAATCGATGATTTCGAGGATTTCCTGCTTCTGCTCGATTTTCAGCGCCATGTGCGCGGCCATGGTGTCGACCAGACGACCCGGCTCATCGATGCTGTTGAGCGACGACAGGACTTCAGCCGGGACTTTTTTGCCCAACTGCACATATTGTTCGAACTGCGACAGCAGTGTGCGCACGAACACTTCGGATTCGCGCTCGGCGGCGTCGACTTCTTCGATCAGCGAGACTTCAGCGCGGCAGTGGCCGTCAACTTCGCTGAAACGCTCGACAGTACCGCGCTGCTCACCCTCGACCAGCACTTTGACAGTGCCGTCAGGCAGCTTGAGCAGTTGCAGAACGGTAGCGATGGTACCTACGCGATAGAGAGCGTCTTCACCGGGATCGTCGTCAGCCGGGTTTCTCTGGGCCAGCAGCAGGATCTGCTTGTCGCCCGTCATCGCGGCCTCGAGGGCTTCGATGGATTTCTCGCGCCCCACGAACAGTGGGATAACCATGTGCGGATAAACCACGACATCACGCAATGGCAGGAGAGGCAATTCGATGGTTGTCTTCATGATTTCGCCTCTACGGCGGCCATATGGCCGTAATCAGATGGAATTGAGCTTGAAACCAAGATGGGGGCTGCCTTGAAAAAAAACAAGCGCAAAGCGGATGTAAAAAATGCCATAAAAAAAAAGAGGCCCGAAGGCCCCTTCTTTGTTGCGGCAGGGTGGACGCTTACGCGTCCGGTGCTGCCTTGGCTGCCGGCTCACTGTTTTCGTAGATATACAGTGGCTTGGACTTGCCTTCGATCACGCTTTCATCGATCACGACTTTGCTCACCTCAGACTGCGAGGGGATTTCATACATCGTGTCGAGCAATACACCTTCGAGAATCGAGCGCAGGCCACGAGCACCGGTCTTGCGTTCCAGGGCACGTTTGGCGACGGATTTCAGCGCGTCAGCACGGAATTCCAGATCGACGCCTTCCATCTCGAACAGCTTGGCATACTGTTTGGTCAGAGCATTTTTCGGCTCGGTGAGGATCTGCATCAGCGCAGCCTCGTCGAGCTCGTCCAGCGTCGCAAGTACCGGCAGACGACCGACGAATTCCGGGATCAGACCGAACTTGACCAGATCGTCAGGCTCGACTTCACGCAGGGATTCACCGACTTTCTTGCCTTCTTCCTTGCTGCGCACTTCTGCGTTGAAACCGATGCCGCCTTTGGTGGAACGGTTTTGAATAACCTTTTCCAGACCCGAGAACGCACCACCGCAGATGAACAGGATGTTACGGGTGTCGACCTGCAGGAATTCCTGCTGCGGATGCTTGCGGCCACCTTGCGGCGGTACGGAAGCGACCGTGCCTTCGATCAACTTGAGCAAGGCCTGCTGCACGCCTTCACCGGAAACGTCCCGGGTGATCGACGGGTTGTCGGACTTGCGCGAAATCTTGTCGATTTCATCGATGTAGACAATACCCATCTGGGCTTTCTCTACGTCGTAATCGCACTTCTGCAGCAGCTTCTGAATGATGTTCTCGACGTCTTCACCTACATAACCCGCCTCGGTGAGGGTGGTTGCGTCGGCG
>NZ_JBIVJB010000194.1:0-3482 GCF_044750025.1 Pseudomonas sp. NPDC088885
CCTTAAAGGTATTTCAGGAAAAATTGTATTTTCTAAGTATGATGAAAATTCCCGGCGAGGCACTATTGTTGTGATGATGGAGATGGCGGGTTCAGGCCAATCACTGCAGCACTTTGTGTGTCGTAGAAGCTCAGCTCGTAATCGAGCACGACGTCGGCGTTCAAGCCGTGTTCGCGGGCCAGTTGATCGGTGAGCACGGCGCGGAAATCGACGCGCTCATCCCCGGCAAACTGCGCGAGGATCGGCGGCAGCTCGGTCTGCGCGTTGATCGCCCAGCCCTGATTGGCTTCACGGTTGAGGTGAATGGCCAGGTTGGGAATGATCGCGATCGGCGCCTTGAAGTCGATCAGTTGGCTTTCGACCTTGCCATCGCGGCGGAAGGTGACGCGGCCGGCCAGCGACAGATCGCGGTCGAACCACGGCGCCAGCAGTGCGCCGCCATACACTTCAACGCCCAGTTGCCAGAAACCCTGACGCTGCAGTTCCGGCTGCGGTTTGACGCGCAGGCACGGGCTGTCGGTGTGCGCGCCAACCAGACGGATGCCACCGTGCAGCGGCGAGGTGCGGCCCATTTTGATCGCGACGATCGAGGAGTCATTACGAGTAACGTAATAGCGGCCGTTAGGCTCGGTGGTCCACGGCTCGCGTTCGTCGAGGCGCACAAAACCGGCGGCCTCCAGACGTTGCACAAGACTGGCGGTGGCGTGGAACGGGGTAGGGGAGGCCTTGAGGAAGTCGATCAGGCCTTGGTTCAACTCTTCGCGCATAACAAGCTCCAGACAGCAATGGCCGGGAGTTTAACGCATCGGGAGGGGAATTCGATCTCTGTAGGAGCTGCGGCACGCTGCGATCTTTTGATTTTGATTTCAAAAAGCAGAATCAAAAGATCGCAGCGTGCCGCAGCTCCTACAGGGCAAGGATCTCAGTTAGTCGTGAGTACGCGTTTTTTCAGGTAGCGCATGATGACTTTCTCGTCTTCCGGCTTGTCCGGGCGTGGCAACTGTTTTGGCCAGCGGCTCTGGCTCAGGAGCTTTTTCTGCCGACTCTCGTCCCAACGCAGAATCTCCCGCGACGCACATTCCCACCACTCATGGCGGCAGGCGCTGTAGTACGGATCATCCGGTGCGGCGCTGCCATACAACAAGTCTCGACCGACCTTGCGTAGGGCGCCGCTCTGGTTGCGCAGTTTCCATTTGATTTTCAGGCGCTGCCAGGCCGACGGGAACGGTTTGACTCGCGGCACGTCGCGGCACAGATCCACCAGTCGCTGACTGAACGTTTCGCCATGCTGGGAGAAGAAGTACGTCTGCATCGCATGGAAAAAACGCTTTTCGGCGAAGTAGTGATAGACGTATTTCCGCGCTTCCACGACCCGGCGTTCACGCAGGGCATACGATAACGCGATCTGCTCGATGGTATGGATCTCGAAACCGCCGACCGTACACTGGTCGATCATGCGGATCGACTCTTCGAACAAATCCAGATCGTTTTCGGTGACACCGCACAGGCCGCTGTTGTAGAGCTTGAAGCCGTTTTCCGGCGTCACGCCATACGCACTGAGGTCGCGCGCAAGCTTCAGATAGTCGCTGCGCTGGTGCACGTCTTTCCAGTCGTACTCGAAGCGATCCATGACCGAGCAATCCTGCCCGATGGCATCGAGCAGACGGCTGGGATGATCAGTGAACAACGTGTCGGTGTCGACGAACAGCGTCTTCTCCGCCCACTGCATGCCGGCGGCGATGGCGCAGGCCTTGCGGCGATGGTGGTAGCCGTTTTCGCCTTGCCAGCGCGTCAACGTGGCTTCGTCGAGGAACACCGTGTCGACCGGCCAGCCGGCGTAATCTTGCGGGCGATCAGTGAGAATCCTGATCGCCGGGAGCTGGCCGTTTTTCGCCTGGGACAACACGGTGAGGATGCTGAACTTGGCCTCGCGGCGGTAGACATCCTGATTGCCGTAAATCAGGTACAGCAACTGCTGGCGGGTTTTTTTCAGGGGTGTGGCGAGGGAATCAATACAACTCATCCGAAACAAAAATCCTTAAAACGGTGCCGGGCATTCGAAGCGCAAGCGTTCGCCGGTCTGGGGATGGGTGAAGCTCAACATACTCGCGTGCAGACACAAACGCGGCCAGGCGGCCAAGGCTTGTTCATGGGCGTAGAGCCCGTCGCCCAGCAGCGGATGACCGATGGACAGCATGTGCACGCGCAACTGGTGTGAACGGCCGGTGATCGGCGTCAGCTCGACGCGGCACCAGTCGCCACAACGTTCCAGCACGCGCCAGAAGGTCAGCGCATGTTTGCCGAATTCGTGATCGACCACATGGCGCGGCTTGGTCGGCGGATTGTACCGCAGGGGCAAATCGATGCTGCCGCTGTCCAGTTCCGGCTGACCCCAGGCCAACGCGGTGTAGGCCTTTTCGGTTTCGCGGTCATGAAACTGGCGCGACAGTTCACGATGCGTGTCGGCGTCACGGGCCAGCAGAATGATGCCGGAGGTTTCCCAGTCCAGACGATGGACGATGCGCGCTTCCGGGTAGCCGTTTTCCTGCAGACGGGTAATCAGGCAATCCTTGTTGTCGTCGGCGCGACCGGGCACCGAGAGCAGCAACGTCGGTTTGTTCACCACCAGTACAGCGGCGTCCTGATGGATGATGTGGATGTTGGACAACGGCATTAAAACAGCCTCGTAACAAATGCCAACGGCGGCTCGGGGACCACATTCCCTGTAGGAGCTGCGGCACGCTGCGATCTTTTGATCTTTTTAACAACAAGAGCAAAAGATCGCAGCGTGCCGCAGCTCCTACAAAGGCTTGTTGGCCCCGAGCCGCCGCAGCGACTACCTGATCGACTCAGCGATCGGGCAGGGTGATGTTGAGTTCCAGAATCGAGCAACTGCCCTGGCTTTCCAGTGCAACATGTACGTCATCGTTGCCGATGTTGACGTACTTGCGGATCACGTCGACCAGTTCCTTCTGCAAGGCTGGCAGGTAATCCGGCGTGCTGCGCTGGCCGCGCTCATGCGCCACGATGATCTGTAGACGCTCTTTCGCTACCGAGGCGGTACTTGGCTTTTTGTTGGCACGAAAGAAGTCAAAAAGGTTCATTACCTACCTCCAAACAGGCGCTCGAAGAATCCCTTCTTCTCGACATCGAGGAAACGGTGGGCTTTTTCTTTGCCCAGCAAACGGTCGACGGTATCGCTGTAAGCCTGACCGGCATCGCTCTGGTCGTCGAGAATCACCGGTACGCCCTGGTTGGATGCCTTGAGCACCGCCTGGGATTCCGGGATCACGCCGAGCAGGGTGACCGAGAGGATTTCCTTGACGTCTTCAACGCCAAGCATCTCGCCCTTTTCCACACGCTCTGGATGGTAGCGAGTGATCAGCAGGTGCCGAGTTTGCCGTTGGCCGCCGGCAGAGCAGTGTTTTTCAGCTTCACGTCATGTTCGAACGGCGAGGCCGCCAGCAACTCGATACCGATGT
>NZ_JBIVJB010000195.1:0-3320 GCF_044750025.1 Pseudomonas sp. NPDC088885
CGCCCATTGAAACAGGCAATTTATTCCAGCCGTACGGCTGACAAGTTCGTCGTACGTCTGCCAGACGGAATGCGTGAACGCATTGCCGAGGTGGCTCGCAATCATCATCGCAGCATGAACTCCGAAATCATCGCGCGCCTTGAACAGAGCCTTATTCAAGAAGGTGCACTGGGCGAAGAATTGAGCATGCGCCTCGATAGCCCTGAGCTGTCGCTTCACGAACGTGAGTTGCTGCAACGCTTCCGCCAGCTGTCGCACCGTCAACAGAACGCATTGGTGTCGTTGATCGCACACGACGCCGAGATGGCCGCAGACGCGTCCTGAGCTACACCGAATATCTCAAGCCAGCATGATTGCTGGCTTTTTTTTGCCTTCGTTTTGGCTGATCAAACACCGTACCTGTGGCGAGGGGATTTATCCCCGCTGGAGTGCGCAGCAGTCCCAATGTTTTTGGGGCCGCTGCGCAGCCCAACGGGGATAAATCCCCTCGCCACAATGGTTTTGTATTGCCCGCTGTTTAGACATCAGGCACAAAAAAGCCCGCCAATTTGGCGGGCTCTTTGTTTGCAGCGGGTCAGAGCAGGAAGATTGTCGCCAACCCGAGAAAGATGAAGAAGCCACCGCTGTCGGTCATCGCGGTGATCATCACGCTGGCGCCCATGGCCGGGTCGCGGCCCATTTTGGCCAGCGTCATCGGGATCAGTACGCCCATCAGCGCTGCCAGCAGCAGGTTGAGCGTCATTGCCGCCGTCATCACCACACCCAACGACCAGCTGCCGTAGAGCAGATAAGCGACCACACCGATCACCCCGCCCCAGACCAGGCCGTTGATCAAACCTACGGCCAGTTCCTTGCGCATCAGACGCGAGGTATTGCCGGTGCTGACCTGATCGAGCGCCATCGCGCGAACGATCATAGTGATCGTCTGGTTACCGGAGTTGCCACCAATACCCGCCACAATCGGCATCAACGCCGCCAGCGCTACCAGCTTCTCGATCGAGCCTTCAAACAGACCAATCACTCGCGAAGCTACAAACGCGGTGATCAGGTTGACTGCCAGCCACGCCCAACGGTTACGCAGCGACTTCCACACGGAGGCGAAGATGTCTTCCTCTTCACGCAGACCCGCCATGTTGAGGACTTCGTTTTCGCTCTCTTCACGAATCAGGTCGACCATTTCGTCGATGGTCAGACGACCGATCAGCTTGCCGTTCTTGTCGACCACCGGGGCCGAGATCAAGTCATAACGCTCGAACGCCTGAGCGGCATCGTAGGCGTCTTCGTCCGGATGGAAACTTACCGGGTCGCTGGCCATGACTTCGGCCACTTGCTTGTCCGGATCGTTGACCAGCAAACGTTTGATCGGCAGCACGCCCTTGAGCACGCCGTCGTAATCGACCACAAACAGTTTGTCGGTATGGCCCGGCAGCTCTTTGAGACGGCGCAGGTAACGCAACACCACTTCGAGGCTGACATCCTCACGGATCGTCACCATCTCGAAGTCCATCAGCGCACCGACCTGCTCCTCGTCATAAGACAGGGCCGAACGCACACGCTCACGCTGCTGGTTATCGAGGCTCTCCATCAGTCCATGGACGACGTCTCGCGGCAGCTCGGAAGCCAGGTCAGCAAGTTCGTCGGCGTCCATGTCCTTGGCTGCAGCCAGGAGCTCGTGATCGTCCATGTCGGCGATCAGCGTTTCACGAACGGAATCGGATACTTCGAGAAGAATGTCGCCGTCGCGATCAGCCTTGACCAGTTGCCAGAGCGTCAGACGATCGTCCAGCGGCAAGGCTTCAAGAATGTAGGCAACGTCGGCGGAGTGCAGATCATCGAGTTTGCGTTGCAACTCGACCAGATTCTGCCGGTGAACCAGGTTTTCCACCCGGTCGTTGTGCGCGCCTTCCTGGCGATGAGTCAGGTCTTCGACGACTCGTTGGCGCTGCAGCAGCTCGACCACTTGGGCCAGGCGATCCTGCAGGCTTTCCTGTGTTTTCTTTACTTCGATTTCAGACATAGGCGAACTCCACTCCCAGCAGCGGGGCACGCCGGAAGAATCAATCAGTCAATTCATGATTGGTGAAACGGGTTACTGAACAACTACTGGGTAAGTCCATGGAGGTTTTCCATAAGCCCCGGCGGGGCTGACGGGCGCAATGATACACGCCTGACGGTTTAATACGTTAAAAAATCACGGCTGAAACAAGCGCTTGCGAGACAATCCTGAGCGCCATCCTGATCCATGCAAATGCGACGACTCATCTTGAAAAGAAAACACACCGGCAGCGCAAAATGTAGCGACTACCCTTGAGCGCAGATCGTCATGGAGGACGTCGAATGCCACTCAAATCATCTTTTTTCGTAATGACTTTTTTGCTCTGCCTACCGCACGCCGGGGCCACCACCACATTGCATCGCTGTGAAGCGGCGGACGGCAGCATCACGTTTACCACGATGAGTTGCGCGCACGGCGAACACCTCTCCGTGCAGGAAGTGCACCCCTACTCGCCCGGATCTGTCGTGGCGGTGATGCCTGAAGCCAATCACGAAGAAACATCCGGTATGAATACCAGAGGCCGAGCACCGGGCATTGTCGGCGGCGCGGAGCACATCTGCGGCAACGTGATCGACGCGAGACAACGCCGCCAGGCGATCATCAATCGACGCGTTATCGCCGGGATGAGCGCGCAAGATGTCGAAAGCGCTTTAGGCAAGCCGGACAAGATCAATATTCGGACATCGACGACCACGTATCGTTACGACCTCAAGCGAGGCCGAACAGCACAAATCGATTTTGATCAACGGGGATGCGTGAAGGAAAAAGCCAAATCCCGGACAGCAAAAAGCCCGCGATAAACGCGGGCTTTTCGGTATATGGTGCACTCGACAGGATTCGAACCTGTGACCGCTCGGTTCGTAGCCGAGTACTCTATCCAGCTGAGCTACGAGTGCATTTTGTGTTTTTAGCCCAGACCACAACTGGATGAAGCCAAGTTATCTGCATTGCTGCAAGTAACTCTTAAATGGTGCACTCGACAGGATTCGAACCTGTGACCGCTCGGTTCGTAGCCGAGTACTCTATCCAGCTGAGCTACGAGTGCATTTGTGTTTTTAGACCAGATCACATCTGGTTGAAGCCAAGTCATTTACATTGCTGTAACTGACTCTTAAATGGTGCACTCGACAGGATTCGAACCTGTGACCGCTCGGTTCGTAGCCGAGTACTCTATCCAGCTGAGCTACGAGTGCATTTGTTGCGCCGCATTATATCACAGATCGGTATAGCCAAGTCAATTTAAATGGTGTAACTCTAGGTGTAT
>NZ_JBIVJB010000196.1:0-3316 GCF_044750025.1 Pseudomonas sp. NPDC088885
TGGGGTAAGGGAACAACGACAGGCAGTAGAAAGTCTCCTTGCCTGGCTGTTCACTGACTTCAAAGGACTTTTGCTCATCCCAGAACGACTGGGCGGCGGCTTCAATTTCACGGGGCTGATATTGTTCGTGCATGGCTACTTTTGTACTGGATAGGGGTGGCCTAATCCTCTTCAACGCAGGTTCCGGGGTTGGCCCGGACGAGCTGGAAGTGGAATTACAGGAAGCGCCGTAGCATACATGACCGCGCTTGGCCTAGGGAAACCCTGATTACAGCTACATGTCCCGCAATACTTGCGTCGGGGCCGTTGGTCGCGGCGTACAGCCGGTTTGTGCAGCGAAGCTAAGCTCTAACTGGGGAGTGAGTCTTATCTTCAATGAGGTGAGGGATGGTGGAGCAACGGCAAAAAAACGTGAATAAACCCGAGTTGTACGAGAGGTTGATCGACCGTCTGGGTATGGCCCTGGACGCAGTAAAAACCGCTGACCGGCTGCGCGACGAGCGCCCCCTGGAACTGGAATTGCGTGGCTTGAGCCCCGCTGAGTTCAAACTGGTCAAGGCCTATCTGGATCGCAGTGAGCGTGAAACGCACGGCTGCCTGTCACAAGCAGTGAAGCAGCTCGATGCAGCACATTCGGCCAAGGTCATCTGGCTCAAGGACAAGGCGCCCGGCAGAGACACCGTCAAAGTACGGGCTATGCAGGCCAAGTAAGCGCATGGCAGGTCAAGAAACGGATCTTTTTCAACGGGATCCCACCTACTGGTTGTAACGCGTTATTAACACTCTTAGGCTTCGGGCATCTTTGGAGATGCCCGATGCCCTTTCGCTATTTCATCAAACAACTTCTATTGCCGCCCGGCATTCTTTTGCTGCTGTTGCTGGCTGCGTGGTGGCTGCGCCGCTCGCGACCGCGATTGGCTGGATTGTGTTTTGCCATTGGTTTTGGCGGGTTCTGGCTGATGAGCCTGCCGGTGGTTGTGCAATGGGGCGCCAAGGCGCTGGAGCGTGAGCCGCCGCTGGCGCGTGAGGAATGGGCGACGCTGGCGCAACGGGCTGACGCGATTGTGGTGTTGGGCTCCGGACGTGAGCGTGGCGATCTGGCCTGGGGTGAAGACCAGCCGACCGGCGTCGGGCTTGAACGTCAGCGTTATGCGGCGCGCCTGGCCAAGGCCTCGGGCTTGCCGATTTTGACTTCGGGCGGCCTGCATTACGGCACGCCGCCGACCGAGGCGAAGTTGATGGCTGATTCACTGCGTGATGACTTCGGCGTGACCGTGCGTTGGCAGGAAGGGGAAAGCCGTACGACGTGGGAGAACGCCAAATTCAGCGCCGACATTCTATTGCCGCAAGGGATCAAGCGCGTGGTCGTGGTGACGCAGGCGTGGCACATGCCGCGCTCGGTATGGAGTTTTGAACAGGCAGGATTTGAAGTGGTGCCGGCGCCGGTGGGCTTTTTGGGCACTGATAACGCGAGACCGTTTGGTGGCTGGTTGCCGGAATTCAAATCGATCTGGCAGAGCGGGCAGTTGCTGAATGAAGCGGTGGGGCAGGTGGGGTATTCGCTGTTTTACCGCTGAAGATCAAAAGATCGCAGCCTGCGGCAGCTCCTACATGGGATTTGTGTTTTTCCCTGTAGGAGCTGCCGAAGGCTGCGATCTTTAGCTTTAAAGGGTTTTTGAGATTCGGCTAGCCATCAGTGCCCAGCCAAACAGCAGCAAACACAAAATCATCAGCGGCCACGAGCGGTATTGCAGATACGGCGTCAGGTTGTGCATCGGCACCACTTCGCCGTACAGCACACCCTGTTCAAACTGCGGAATCTGCTCGGTGATCTGCCCGAACGGGTTGATCAAACCGGTCACGCCATTGTTGGTCGCGCGGATCATCCAGCGACCCGCTTCCAGTGCGCGCATCTGCGCCATCTGCAGATGCTGCAGCGGGCCGATCGAGGTGCCGAACCAGGTGTCGTTGCTGATCGTCAGCAGCAAATCACTGCGCGCCGACAGGCCGGCAGCGAAGTCCGGGTACACCACTTCGTAGCAGATGAACGGCGCAATCTGATAACCCTTGGCTTGCAGTAACGCCTGATCGGCCGGGCCACGGGCAAAGTCGGACATCGGCAAATCAAAGAACGCGATCAAGCCACGCAGGACGTCCTGCAACGGCACATATTCGCCAAACGGCACCAGTTTCTGCTTCAGGTAAGTACCGTCACCTTCGCCGACCACAGTGATGCCGTTGAAGAAGCGTTTTTCGTGACGAACCATTTCGCGGATCGGCACGCCGGTAATCAATGCGGATTTACGCTCGGCGGCGAAGTTGCCCATCATGCTCAGGTAGCCTTCGGCAGATTCCTTGAGCACCGGCACAGCGGTTTCCGGCCAGATCAGCAGATCCACCGGTTTCGAGCGGAAACTCAGATCACGGTACAACGCCAACTGTGCGTTGAGCTCGGCCGGATCCCATTTCATGCTTTGCGCGACGTTGCCCTGAATCGCAGCAACGCTCAAAGGCGCGCCCGACGGACTCGTCCAGGCATGACCCTTAAGCGCGAAACCCGCCACCCAAGGCCCGACCAACAGCACCAGACCGGCGACAACAAAAGCTTTGCGGCGGCTTTGCAGCAAACGCGGCGCGTTGTAGATCAGCGCAGCAGTCAGTGCCAGTACGAACCCCACCAGCCACATGCCACCGACCGGCGCGAGCCCCGCTAGCGGGCCGTCGAGCTGGCTGTAACCCGAGTACAACCACGGGAAACCAGTCAGGAACCAGCCACGAAACATTTCCTGACCAACCCACAGCGCAGCAAACGCGAGGGCATCGGCCAGCGGCGCTTCGTTGCGACGCAACCAGCGTGCCCAAATCCAGGCGGGCAGGGCGAAGAACCAGGCAATCGCGGCGGTAAACAGCAGCATCAGGAACCCGGCCAGCAGCACCGAAGCGCCGCCGAAATGGTGGATGCTGTAATAGATCCAACTGGTGCCGGCGCCGAACAGGCCGAAACCGAAGCACCAGCCACGGCCCAGCGCCTGACGCGGGCTTAGCTCGCGCAGACCGGCGTAGAACAAGCCGACTGCGAGCAGTGCCAGCGGCCAGATGTTGAAAGGCGCCAGAGCGAAGGTGGTGATTGCACCGGCCGCCACGGCCAGCAGGTTACCGGGCCAGCCGGGGCGGGTTGTCCAGCGCATTTCAATCCTTAGAGGTATTACCGGGCGATTGGCGTGAGTCGCAGCAAATGAATCCGACGGCTGTCGGCGTTCAGGATGCGGAAACGATAGGCGCCGATTTCAGTGATTTCGTTGCGTTTTGGCAAGTG
>NZ_JBIVJB010000197.1:0-1934 GCF_044750025.1 Pseudomonas sp. NPDC088885
CTCCTCCCTGCTCATCGGCAGGAATGGCGCTGGCCCGAAACATTCGGCCCAGTACTTTGGATAGTCAAATAACGGCTTGGCTGCTTGCATGTCGATAACCGGTGTTGGCTTTCATTGAATTTCGCGGGCGCGGAATATAGCACAAATTTTGACCAATTCCTGCGGCTGTGGTCGGAAATTGTGCCGACCCCATTCGCGAGCAGGCTCGCTCCCACATTTGAACGCATTCCAAATGTGGGAGCGAGCCTGCTCGCGAAGAGGCCAGATCAGGCGCCGAAGATTACTCGTCGTCGTCGAAGTTATAGCTGCCCGGCGCAAGGTTTTCGAAACGGGTGTACTTACCGATAAACGCCAGGCGGATAAAGCCGATTGGCCCGTTCCGTTGCTTACCGATAATGATTTCGGCGATGCCTTTATGCTCGGTCTCCGGGTGATACACCTCGTCGCGGTACACGAACATGATCACGTCAGCATCCTGCTCGATCGCTCCGGATTCCCGGAGGTCGGAGTTGATCGGGCGTTTGTTCGGCCGCTGCTCGAGGGAACGGTTGAGCTGCGACAGCGCCACCACCGGGCAGTTGAATTCTTTGGCCAAGGCTTTCAAGGAACGCGAGATTTCCGAAATCTCGTTGGTGCGGTTGTCGCCGCCGGAACCTGGAATCTGCATCAATTGCAGGTAGTCGATCATGATCAGGCCGATGTCACCGTGCTCACGCGCCAGACGCCGGGTTCGCGCACGCATTTCCGACGGACTGATACCGGCGGTGTCGTCGATGAACAGCTTGCGGTCATTGAGCAGGTTGACCGCCGAGGTCAGGCGCGGCCAGTCGTCATCTTCTAGCTGACCGGAACGCACCTTGGTCTGGTCGATGCGGCCCAGCGACGAGAGCATACGCATGACCAGCGATTCGCCTGGCATCTCGAGGGAGTACACCAGCACGGCCTTGTCGCTGCGCAGTACGGCGTTTTCCACCAGGTTCATCGCGAAGGTGGTTTTACCCATCGACGGACGACCGGCGACGATGATCAAGTCAGCTGGCTGCAAACCGCTGGTCTTCTCGTCGAGGTCGGTGTAGCCGGTGGACAGGCCGGTAATCGCGTTGTCGGTGTTGAATAGTGTGTCGATGCGGTCGATTGCCTTGGTCAGCAAATCGTTCACGCCTACCGGGCCACCGGTTTTCGGCCGAGCCTCGGCAATTGCAAAGATCTGACGCTCGGCTTCGTCGAGGATTTCCTCGGCGGTGCGCCCTTCCGGGTTGAAGGCGCTGTCGGCGATCTCGGTGCTGATGCCGATCAGTTGGCGCAACGTCGCACGCTGGCGGACGATCTGCGCATACGCCTTGATGTTGGCGACGGACGGTGTGTTTTTCGCCAGTTCGCCAAGGTAACCGAGGCCGCCCACTTGCGAGGTCTGACCTTCCTTGTCCAATTGTTCGGCAAGGGTCACGACGTCGATCGGCGAGTTCTGATCGGCCAGTTTGGCGATCGCACGGAAGATCAGGCGGTGGTCATGTCGATAGAAATCACCGTCGGAGACTTGATCGAGCACGCGTTCCCAGGCGTTGTTGTCCAGCATCAGACCACCGAGTACAGCCTGTTCGGCTTCGATGGAATGCGGCGGCACCTTCAGGGCAGCGGTTTGCAGATCGTATTGCTCGGGAGCGGAGATATCGTTCATGGCCACTTGAGTTTGGTTGAAAATCAGGAATTGCAGAAAGACAAAGGGCACGACCTGTAAACAGGATCGTGCCCGATGTTAACCGTCTGACGGGCAAGCCGCCAGCCGATCAGGTGTTGCTTAAGCTGCTACCACGACAACGCGTACGGTGGCTTCAACTTCGGCGTGCAGGTGCACAGCCACGTCGAATTCACCTACGTTGCGGATGGTGCCGTTCGGCAGACGAACTTCGCTCTTCTGCACTTCAACGCCGGAG
>NZ_JBIVJB010000197.1:1944-3243 GCF_044750025.1 Pseudomonas sp. NPDC088885
AACAGCTTGCCTTCGTCGCCAGCGGTGGCAGTGATGGTCACTTCCAGCTCGGCCAGTTGGGCAGCACGGCTTTCAGCCGATGCTTTACGGTCTGCAGCAGCTTTTTCCAGCTCGGCACGACGCTCTTCGAACGCAGCGATGTTCGCTGGGGTCGCGGCGGTAGCTTTGCCGTAAGGCAGCAGGTAGTTACGACCGTAACCGGCCTTAACGTTTACTTTGTCACCCAGGTTGCCCAGGTTGGTGACTTTTTCCAGAAGGATCAGTTGCATGTGAAAATCCTCTAACTTTTAACCTTCACCGTTCGCGCTGTCGGTGTCTTTCGACACGTGACGACCGCGAAAATCAATCAGGCTGTCGACAATGGCCAAAACCACGAGCAACGGATAGATCAGCTGCATGAACAGCAACAGCGTGACGTACAACCCCACCAGCCAGAAACCGGCCAGTCGCTTCTGCCCGACCAGCCCGTGAATCAAGGCAAGTCCGGCGAACACCAGCGGTACACTGCACAACGGCGTCAACATGGCCATCTGTGCACCGAGATTCGGGCCCAGAAGCATCAACGCCAGCAGTAACATCGCCGGCCCCAGCGGGATCCGTATGGCGCGAAACTCGCGACCAAAACCACCCGGGTTGTACAACAACGCCTGCCAATGACGCCCGACAATCAGGCTCAGCACGCTGACGATCTGCAACAACGCCGCAATCAGTCCGGTCAGGACTGGTGCAATCAGGGACGCGAAACGCGTTTGCTCATCGACCGACAATTGCTTGTAGGTCTCACCGAGAAGCGCGGGCATTACCTTGATAAGGGCCTGCGCGAGCATCTCGATCTGGGCCGCAAACGCCGCCCCGAGCACCACCGAAAACACCACTCCTATTGCCACGCTGGCCAGCAGCGTACGAACCCAGGACTCACTTGCGCGCAAAATCAACGCAAGCCCCGAAGACCCCAGCAGCACCAGAAGTGCCCGTGGATCATCGGCGTACAACCACCAGACCAAGGCCGGCAGCAGTCCCAGCAACAGAACACCAAGGGCGTCTGTCAATCCGCGCCGCAGCAGCACGAGGCTCCCGGCGGCGGCACCCAACCAATACAACAACGGCAATGTTGCACATCCGGCCACTACGAGAGTGGCCTGCATGCGGCCGCGCATGATGAACTCAGCTAAGGCACGCATGCATTCAATCCTTTGCTACTTGTCGACTGCCCGGTCTCAGCGGCCGTGGCTGTCGGTGTAGCCAGCAGGGCCAGGAAGCGGGCGCGCTTGATAGCGGTGGCCAGCTGACGCTGATAAC
>NZ_JBIVJB010000198.1:0-889 GCF_044750025.1 Pseudomonas sp. NPDC088885
TTGTGTAAGAAAAATGCCTCGATCTCCGGTGCCGAAGTCGGTTGTCAGGGCGAAGTCGGCTCGGCCTGCGTAATGGCCAGAAACGCAAAAGCGAGCGCAAGTTCTTCCCAGGTTATGTGCTGGTTCAGATGGACATGAATGAGGGTACTTGGCACTTGGTCAAGGATACTCCTCGGGTGATGGGTTTCATCGGCGGTACTGCTGACAAGCCTGCGCCAATCACCGATAAAGAGGCGGAAGCAATTCTGCGTCGTGTTGCTGATGGTAGCGACAAGCCTAAGCCGAAGACTCTCTTCGAGCCGGGCGAAACGGTGCGAGTCAACGACGGTCCATTCGCTGATTTTAATGGCGTTGTTGAAGAAGTTAACTACGAAAAGAGCCGGATCCAAGTGGCAGTGCTCATTTTCGGTCGCTCTACCCCGGTAGAGTTGGAGTTCAGTCAGGTCGAAAAGGTCTAACTGAAAAAGCATCCCAACCCCGCAGCCTTAGGCTGTGGGGTTTTGTCGTCACTGGGATAAACGCGCAAGTAACCGGGGAGCCTTTCGAGGCGTTTGAACCCGTAATTGGAGTGCCTCATGGCCAAGAAGATTACCGCTTACATCAAGCTGCAAGTGAGGCCGCTCAGGCTAACCCAAGCCCACCTGTTGGTCCTGCTCTGGGTCAGCACGGCGTGAACATCATGGAATTCTGCAAGGCTTTCAACGCCCGTACTCAGGGTCTTGAAGCTGGCTTGCCGACTCCAGTGATCATCACTGTCTACAGCGACCGTAGCTTCACTTTCGAAACCAAGTCCACCCCTGCTTCGGTTCTGCTGAAGAAAGCGGCTGGTCTGACTAGCGGTTCCGCTCGTCCGAACACCGTTAAGGTTGGCACCGTTACCCGTGCACAG
>NZ_JBIVJB010000198.1:899-3182 GCF_044750025.1 Pseudomonas sp. NPDC088885
ACTGCAGCTGATATGGATGCGGCCGTGCGTACCATCGCCGGTTCCGCTCGTAGCATGGGCCTTAACGTGGAGGGTGTGTAATGGCTAAGCTGACCAAGCGCCAAAAGGCTATCGCCGGCAAAATCGAAGCAGGCAAAAGCTACAGCTTCGTAGATGCTGCTGCCCTGCTGGCTGAGCTGTCGACTGTCAAGTTCAGCGAGTCGTTCGACATTGCTGTAAACCTGGGTGTAGACCCGCGTAAATCCGACCAGGTTGTTCGTAGCGCTACTGTGCTGCCACACGGCACTGGCAAGACCGTTCGCGTTGCTGTGTTCACCCAAGGCCCAGCTGCTGAAGCCGCTCTGGCTGCCGGCGCTGATCGCGTAGGTATGGACGACCTGGCTGCCGAAATGAAAGGCGGCGACCTGAACTATGACGTAGTGATCGCATCCCCGGATGCAATGCGCGTTGTAGGTCAACTGGGTCAGATCCTCGGCCCACGTGGTCTGATGCCTAACCCTAAGGTTGGTACCGTAACTCCAGACGTAGCGACTGCTGTTAAAAACGCTAAAGCTGGTCAGGTTCGTTATCGCACCGACAAAAACGGCATTATCCACACCTCCGTTGGCAAGATGGGCTTCGACGCCGTCAAGCTGAAGGAAAACGTTGAAGCCCTGATCGCTGATCTGAAGCGAATCAAGCCAGCTTCCTCGAAAGGTATTTACGTTAAGCGCGTTACCCTGAGCACCACTATGGGCCCAGGTCTGGTTATCGACCAGAGCTCGCTGGACGCTTAAGACAAAAGTTGGCGTGCTTTGCACGTCAATTGAAAGATTGGGGTCCCTGCCTGGCGGGGGCTATCCAAGACCGTAGGCGACGCAAGTCTTAATACACAAGCCTACGCAGATGGTGCTCCCGGTTCCTTACCGAATCAGACACCAAAACGACATTCGGTTTCGATCGAATGAAACGGTAACAAGCAGGAGTTAACCCGTGGCAATTTATCTCGAAGACAAGAAGGCCATCGTCGCTGAAGTCAACGAGGCTGCCAAAGTCGCTCTGTCCGCTGTCGTGGTTGATGCACGTGGCGTAACAGTAGGCGCAATGACCGGACTCCGTAAAGAGGCTCGTGAAGCTGGCGTTTACGTACGTGTTGTACGTAACACCCTGCTCAAGCGCGCTGTTGCTGACACTGAATACAGTGTTCTCAACGACGTGTTCACCGGCCCGACCTTGATCGCATTCTCCAACGAACACCCGGGCGCTGCTGCTCGTCTGTTCAAAGAGTTCGCTAAAGGTCAGGACAAGTTCGAGATCAAGGCAGCTGCGTTCGAGGGCAAGTTCCTCGCAGCTAATCAGATCGACGTACTGGCAAGCCTGCCGACCCGTGACGAAGCAATTTCCCAGCTGATGAGCGTGATTCAAGGCGCTACCAGCAAATTGGCTCGTACTCTGGCGGCACTTCGCGACCAGAAAGAAGCTGCTGCAGCCTAAGGCTGAGCGTTTCCTTTTATCGCGTATTTTTGTTTATTTCGATGGCCTCCAGGCTATCCCCCAATTCAGGAAATAAGTCATGTCTCTGACTAACGAACAAATCATCGACGCAATCGGCGAAAAATCGGTTCTGGAAATCGTTGAGCTGATCAAAGCAATGGAAGAGAAGTTCGGCGTATCCGCTGCCGCTGCTTCTGCTGGTCCAGCTGCTGCTGCCGCTGTTGTTGAAGAGCAAACCGAGTTCAACGTAATCCTGAAAGGCGCTGGCGAGAAGAAAGTCAACGTGATCAAGGCTGTACGTGAACTGACCGGTCTGGGTCTGAAAGAAGCCAAGGAGAAGGTTGACACCGCTCCTCAGGTTATCGCTGAAGGCGTTTCGAAAGAAGCTGCTGAAGACGCGAAGAAGAAGCTGGAAGAAGCAGGCGCTGAAGTCGAAGTTAAGTAACTTTCGACTTTGCACCTCCAGCCCGAGCGTCAAGCGACAGGCTGATGGCTGGTGGCTCTTGCCACCGGCCTTTTTCCGTTATTGGCAGCCGACTGGGTCGGTGCTGATAAAGGCGCTGTAACCACCCGATGCGGTGGCGCAAACCATGGGGTTTGCACGATTTTCTGGCTGCTCCCGTCGGGAGGGGCCAAACAAGCAGGTGACCAAGCTGGGGAACGCTGATGGCTTACTCATATACTGAGAAAAAACGTATCCGCAAGGACTTTAGCAAGTTGACTGCGGATGTCGATGAGCTTGTCAGCGCTTTTCGCGCAGACAATCAGCGCACCGGTGCGATCGCGATACAAGCCGAAGTTCTTCGAGCA
>NZ_JBIVJB010000199.1:0-3131 GCF_044750025.1 Pseudomonas sp. NPDC088885
CGGCGATTTCCTCCTGACAGTTGACGCCCTGCTCACGGAGCACGGCAACCTGTGGGCGTTTGCCTTTCTTGATGTAAGGCGCGGCGATGTCCTGGTTGACGTCGTAGCTGAGCTTGACGCTCAGGCCCGGGTTGTCCTCTTCCAGCAGCACGTCGAACTCTTGCTCGGCGCAGTCGGCGTTATCACGCAGACGCTGGATCTGGTAGCTGGTTTCAGCCCAGGTACGTTGCAGCAGACGACGCTGGCCTTCGAACACGGTGTCACCGTTGAAGGTGATGTTGATCTGGCCATTGTTGATCGGCTGACCGATCACCGACACGCAGTCGCCCAGACCGGCCGCGCTGAATTGCGCGAGGATGTCTGGCGTGGCGTCCTGACGAACCTGAATCACTGCACCCAGTTCTTCGTTGAACAGGATGGCGGCGATGTCGGCGGTGGTTTCTGCCAGACCGTCGAGGTTCAGGCTCAGACCGCAATGACCGGCGAAGGCCATTTCCACCACGGAGGTCAGCAGACCACCGTCGGAACGGTCGTGGTACGCCAGCAGGTGACCGTCGGCGTTGAGGCCCTGGATCACCGCGAAGAAGGCTTTCAGGTCTTCGGCGTCATCAACGTCCGGCGCGTGTTTGCCGAGTTTGCCGTGTGTCTGAGCAAGGATCGAAGCACCCATACGGTTCTGACCGCGACCGAGGTCGATCAGGATCAGGTCGGTGGTGCCCTTGTCCATGCGCAGTTCCGGGGTCAGGGTCTGACGGATGTCAGCCACTGGCGCGAAACCGGTCACGATCAGCGACATCGGCGAGGTCACGGTTTTTTCTTCGCCGTTATCGCTCCAACGGGTGGCCATGGACATCGAGTCCTTGCCCACCGGAATGGTGATACCCAGCTCAGGGCACAGTTCCATACCGACCGCTTTCACGGTGTCGTACAGACGCGCGTCTTCGCCCGGGTGGCCGGCAGCGGACATCCAGTTCGCCGACAGTTTGATGTCGGAGAGCTTGTTGATGCGCGACGCGGCAATGTTGGTCAGGGTTTCGCCGATGGCCATGCGGCCCGACGCCGGGGCGTCCAGCAGAGCCAGCGGAGTGCGCTCGCCCATTGCCATCGCTTCACCGGTGTAAACGTCGAAACTGGTGGCGGTGACGGCAACGTCGGCCACCGGAACCTGCCATGGGCCGACCATTTGGTCACGGGCCACGAGGCCGGTAATGGTGCGGTCGCCGATGGTGATCAGGAAGCTCTTGCTCGCCACGGCCGGGTGATGCAGAACGCGTTCGATGGATTCGCTGATGTCGAGGTTCGACGGATCGAAGTCATCGCCCATTTCAGCTTCGCGAACCACCGAGCGGTGCATGCGCGGGGCCTTGCCCAGCAACACTTCCAGTGGCATGTCCACCGGGTTATTGCCGAAGTGGCTGTCGGTCACGGTCAGTTGCGGCTCGGCAGTCGCCTCACCCACTACGGCAAACGGGCAGCGCTCGCGTTCGCAGATCGCCTGGAAGCGCGCGAAGTCTTCAGGGCCGACGGCCAGAACGTAACGTTCCTGGGATTCGTTGGACCAGATTTCGTGCGGGGCCATGCCCGGCTCGTCGTTGGGAATGTTGCGCAGTTCGAAACGGCCACCGCGGTCGCCATCGTTGACCAGTTCCGGGAAGGCGTTGGACAGACCGCCCGCGCCGACGTCGTGGATGAAGCTGATCGGGTTCTTGTCACCCAGTTGCCAGCAACGGTCGATGACTTCCTGGCAGCGACGCTCCATTTCAGGGTTTTCACGCTGCACGGAAGCGAAGTCGAGATCCGCCGAGCTGGTGCCGGTGGCCATCGAGGAAGCCGCGCCGCCACCCAGACCGATCAACATCGCCGGGCCGCCGAGCACGATCAGCTTGGAGCCCACGACGATCTCGCCTTTCTTGACGTGTTCTTCGCGGATGTTGCCCATGCCACCAGCGAGCATGATCGGCTTGTGGTAACCACGAACTTCGTCACCGTGCGGGGTGGTGATCGATTGTTCGAAGGTACGAAAGTAGCCAGTCAGGGCCGGACGACCGAATTCGTTGTTGAACGCGGCGCCGCCGAGCGGGCCTTCGATCATGATGTCCAGGGCGGTAACGATGCGCTCAGGCTTGCCGTACGGCACTTCCCACGGCTGTTCGAAGCCCGGGATTTGCAGGTTCGATACGGTGAAACCGGTCAGGCCAGCCTTTGGCTTGGCGCCACGGCCGGTTGCACCTTCGTCACGGATTTCGCCGCCGGAACCGGTCGATGCACCCGGGAACGGGGCAATCGCAGTCGGGTGGTTGTGGGTTTCAACCTTCATCAGGATGTGCACCGGCTCCTGCACCGCGCCGTACTGGCGGGTCTCAGGGTTCGGGAAGAAACGGCCGGCGACGTTGCCGACGATCACCGAGGCGTTGTCCTTATAAGCCGACAGAACGCCTTCGCTGTGCATCACGTAGGTGTTCTTGATCATGCCGAACAGGCTTTTTTCCTGGTTCTCACCATCGATATCCCAACTGGCGTTGAAGATCTTGTGACGGCAGTGTTCGGAGTTGGCCTGAGCGAACATCATCAATTCGATGTCGTGCGGGTTGCGCTTCAAGCCGTTGAAGGCGTCGACCAGATAGTCGATTTCGTCTTCAGCCAGGGCCAGGCCCAGCTCGGTGTTGGCCTTTTCCAGCGCGGCACGACCGCCACCGAGGATGTCGATCGCGGTCAGCGGCTTCGGTTCGGCGTGGCTGAACAGACCGGCGGCCTGTTCGAGGTTGGCCAGCACGATTTGCGTCATGCGGTCATGCAACACGTCGGCAATCTGCTGGGCTTCGGCGTCGCTGAACTGACCGGCAACGTAGAAGGCGATACCGCGCTCCAGACGCTGGATCTTGCTCAGGCCGCAATTGCGGGCAATGTCGCTGGCCTTGCTCGACCATGGCGAGATGGTGCCGAAACGCGGCAACACCAGAAACAGACGACCGGTCGGCTCTTGTACCGGAACGCTTGGGCCGTACTTCAGAAGGCGCGCTAGCACCTGCTGTTCGTCGCCGGTCAGGACGCCGGTGACTTCGGCGAAGTGAGCGAATTCAGCATACAGGCCACTGACAGCTGGAACCTCCTGGCTCAGTTGCTCACGGAGT
>NZ_JBIVJB010000200.1:0-1305 GCF_044750025.1 Pseudomonas sp. NPDC088885
ATAGTGGCTACCCCGAAGGTGCCGCTATTCTGCTTCATCACGTTCAGCAAAGTGCCGGAAATACGGGCACCGGAGCAACCGAACGGGTGACCCAGGGCGATCGCGCCGCCATGCAGGTTAACCTTCTCGTTCATCTTGTCGAGTACTTTCAGATCTTTCAGCACTGGCAGAGCCTGTGCAGCGAAAGCTTCGTTGAGCTCGAAGAAGTCGATATCGTTAATGCCAAGACCGGCACGTTTCAAGGCTTTTTGTGTTGCCGGAACTGGACCATAGCCCATGATTGCCGGATCCACACCTGCCACTGCCATCGAACGGATAACCGCCATTGGCTGGATGCCCAGATCTTGTGCGCGCTGCGCCGACATCACGATCATGCACGAAGCACCATCGGTGATCTGCGACGAAGTACCTGCGGTCACGGTGCCGCCCTTTGGATTGAAGGCAGGCTTGAGGGCCGCCAGACTTTCCAGAGTGGTTTCCGGACGAATGGTTTCATCATAGTCGAACAGTTTCAGGAAACCGTTCTCGTCGTAGCCCTGCATCGGGATGATTTCGTCTTTGAACTTGCCTTCCACGGTGGCCTTGTGGGCCAACTGATGGGAACGCACGCCGAAAGCATCTTGCTGCTCGCGAGTGATGCCGTGCATTTTGCCGAGCATTTCAGCAGTCAGACCCATCATGCCCGAGGCTTTCGCCGCGTACAGCGACATGTGCGGGTTCGGATCGACACCGTGCATCATGCTCACGTGGCCCATATGCTCAACGCCGCCAACCACGAACACGTCACCGTTACCGGTCATGATCGCTTGCGCAGCAGTGTGCAGCGCGCTCATCGACGAGCCACACAGACGGCTGACGGTCTGGCCGGCCGAGGTGTGCGGGATCTGGGTCATCAGCGACGCCATGCGCGCGATGTTCCAGCCCTGCTCCAGGGTCTGGTTAACGCAGCCCCAGATCACGTCTTCGACTTCCGCCGGATCGACCTTGACGTTGCGTTCCAGCAGTTTGCTGATCAGGTGCGCCGACATGTCTTCGGCGCGGGTGTTGCGGTGCATGCCGCCCTTGGAGCGGCCCATCGGAGTACGACCGAAGTCGACAATCACGACGTCTCTTGGATTCAAGCTCATAAAATTTCACTCTCGCTCAAAAGTTGGGACGCTTAACCGAAGAACCGTTGGCCGGTTTTGGCCATTTCACGCAGCTTCGCGGTCGGGTGGTACAGCGCGCCCAAATCAGCGTACTGGTCAGCCAGGGCAACGAACTCGGCAACACCGATCGAATCGATGTAGCGCAGTGCACCGCCAC
>NZ_JBIVJB010000200.1:1315-3086 GCF_044750025.1 Pseudomonas sp. NPDC088885
CATGTCGGCTTCGGCGGCGGTTTCAACGATGCCGTCTTCCAGGCAACGCACGGTTTCCAGGCACAGCGGGATCATCATCCAGTTGATGATGTCTTCGTCAGTGACTTCGCGCTGCTCGTAAACGATCGGCTTGAGCACTTCGAGTACCGATGGATCGGCGACTTTCTTCTGCTTGCCTTTCTTGTCGGCTTCGTAGGCGTAGAAGCCCTTGCCGTTTTTCTGACCCAGACGCTTGGCCTCGTACAGCACGTCGATGGCCGTGCGACGGTCATCCTTCATGCGATCCGGGAAACCTTCAGCCATTACGTCACGACCGTGGTGACCGGTGTCGATGCCGACCACGTCCATCAGGTATGCCGGGCCCATTGGCCAGCCGAATTTTTCCATGACCTTGTCGATACGGACGAAATCCACACCGGCGCTGACCAGTTTGGCGAAACCGCCGAAGTACGGGAACAGTACGCGGTTGACCAGGAAGCCCGGGCAGTCGTTGACGACGATCGGGTTCTTGCCCATTTTCTTGGCGTAAGCAACGGTGGTGGCAACAGCCAGCTCACTCGACTTCTCGCCACGGATCACTTCCACCAGCGGCATCATGTGCACCGGGTTGAAGAAGTGCATGCCGACGAAGTTTTCCGGACGCTTGAGGGCTTTCGCCAGCAGGCTGATGGAAATGGTCGACGTGTTGGACGCGAGGATGGTGTCCTCTTTGACCTTGTCTTCAACTTCAGCCAATACAGCTTGCTTGACCTTCGGATTCTCGACAACAGCTTCGACAACCAGATCGACGTGACCGAAGTCGCCGTAGGACAGGGTTGGGCGAATGGCGTTGAGCACTTCAGCCATTTTCGCAGCGGTCATGCGACCTTTATCAACGCGGCCAACCAGCAGTTTGGCGGCTTCGGCCAGACCCTGCTCGATACCGTGCTCGTTGATGTCCTTCATCAGGATCGGCGTACCTTTGGAGGCCGACTGATAAGCAATACCGCCACCCATGATGCCGGCGCCCAATACAGCAGCCTGCTTCACGTCTTTGGCGATTTCGTCGTAGGCCTTGGCCTTTTTCTTCAGTTCCTGATCGTTCAGGAACAGACCGATCAAGCTCTGCGCAGCAGAGGTCTTGGCCAGTTTGACGAAACCGGCAGCTTCGACTTCCAGCGCCTTGTCACGACCGAAGTTCGCAGCTTTCTGGATGGTCTTGATCGCTTCAACCGGCGCCGGGTAGTTCGGGCCAGCCTGACCGGCAACGAAACCTTTGGCGGTTTCGAAAGCCATCATTTGTTCAATGGCGTTCAGCTTGAGCTTATCCAGCTTCGGCTGACGCTTGGCCTTGTAATCGAACTCGCCGGACATGGCGCGTTTGATCAGCTCAAGAGCCGCTTCCTGCAGTTTTTCCGGAGCAACCACAGCGTCGACGGCACTGACTTTCAGCGCGTCTTCAGGGCGGTTTTCCTTGCCGGAGGCAATCCACTCGATGGCGTTGTCGGCACCGATCAGGCGCGGCAGACGCACGGTGCCGCCGAAGCCTGGGTAGATGCCCAGTTTGACTTCCGGCAGACCGATCTTGGCTTTGGTCGACATGACGCGATAGTCAGCCGCCAAGCACATTTCCAGACCGCCGCCCAGAGCGATGCCATTGATGGCCGCTACGGTCGGAACATTGAGGTCTTCGAAATCGCTGAAGATCTTGTTGGCTTCGAGATTGCCAGCAACCAGCTCGGCATCCGGCAGCTTGAAGTTCTCGACAAATTCGGTGATGTCGGCGCCGCCG
>NZ_JBIVJB010000201.1:0-3028 GCF_044750025.1 Pseudomonas sp. NPDC088885
ACAGAACGCGGCAGCCCCGCGTGCCTGGGCGTCACCGTCACCGCGAACCTCTTCGGATTCACGATAGGCTTCAGCCAGCAGCACGCGGCGTTGACGATCGGCGTCGGCACGGATGCCTTCTGCCAGCTCGTTACCCTTGGCGCGGTGCTCGCGAGCTTCACGCTCACGCTCGGTGCTCATACGTTCGAACACGCTGCGGTTTACTTCTTTCGGCAGATCGATGGTCTTGACCCGGACATCGATAACTTCGATACCCAGCTCTTTTTCCGCCATCGAGTTCAGCGATGCGGTGATGTCAGCCATCAGTGCATCACGCTCACCCGACACCACTTCGTGCAGGGTGCGCTTACCGAACTGGTCACGCAGGCCGGATTCCAGTCGGCGGGACAGACGCTCGTCGGCGATTTGCTTGAGGCCGGAAGTTGCGGTGTAGAAGCGCTCGGCATCTTTCACGCGCCACTTGGCGTAGGCATCGACCATCACGGCTTTCTTTTCCAGGGTCAGGAAGCGCTGTGTCGGTGCATCCAGCGTCATCAGACGTGCGTCGAATTTACGCACCTGGTTAACGTAAGGCACTTTCACATGCAGGCCCGGCTGAACATCAGCCTGAACCACGCGACCGAATTGCAGCAGCACCGCCCGCTCGGTCTGAGCGACGATGTAGAAGCAGTTCCAGCCCACCAGTAGCACAACGACGCCAACGATCAGGGCGATCAGCGATTTATTGCTCATCAGCGGGTCTCCCTTGTGCGCGTCTGCGGCAGGTCAGTGACGTGCGGCGCGGCATCCGTGTTGTTGCTGGCAGCGGCCGAACCGGTGACCGGCGCATTGCTGCCCGAGCTGTTCTGAATCATTTTGTCCAACGGCAGGTACAACAGGTTGCTCTGGCCGTTCTTGTTACCGGTCACGAGTACCTTGCTGGTGTTGCTGAAGACTTCCTGCATGGTGTCCAGGTACAGACGCTCGCGGGTGACTTCAGGTGCCTTGCGATACTCGGCGACCAGCTTGGTGAAGCGGTCTGCCTCACCCTTGGCACGCGAGACCGTTTCGTCACGGTAACCGTTGGCATCTTCGATGATGCGCTGGGCCTGACCACGGGCTTCCGGCACGACGCCGTTGGCGTAGGTTTCAGCCTGGTTGCGCGAACGCTGCTCGTCTTCACGGGCGCGGATCACGTCATCGAAGGCTTCCTGCACTTCACGCGGGGCTGCCGCGTTCTGTACGTTGACCTGGGTCACGGTGATACCGGTGCGGTAAGTATCGAGGAAGCGTTGCAGACGCTCCTTGATTTCGCTGGCCATCAATTCACGACCTTCGGTCAGCACCTGATCCATGGCGGTCGAACCCACCACGTGGCGCAGGGCGCTGTCGGTCGCATGTTGCAGGCTGATTTCCGGCTGATCGACGTTCAGCACGAAGTCCTGCAGGTTGCTGATCTTGTACTGCACGGTCAGCGGCACTTCGACGATGTTCTCGTCTTCGGTGAGCATCTGGCCCTGCTTGGTGTACGCACGCTCACGCGTTACGTTTTCCATGTACTTCTTGTCGATCGGCGGCAGGTAGATGTTCAGGCCCGGGCCAACAGTCTCGTAGTACTTGCCGAAGCGCAGCACCACGGCCTGCTCCTGCTCGTCGACCACATAGACCGCGCTGTACAGCCAGATAGCCGCCAGCACGACGAGGACGATGCCGATCAGACCGCCGAAGCCGCCACGGCTTTTGCCGGAACCCCCGCCGTCATCACCGCGTTTTTTACCACCACCGAACAACCCGTTCAGGCTTTCCTGCAGCTTTCGGAAGGCCTCGTCGAGATCTGGTGGCCCCTTGCGGTCGCCGTTATTGCGGCGTTTGCCACCCCAAGGATCCTGATTATTCGAGTTGCCACCCGGCTCATTCCAAGCCATAGCGCTCTCCATCTGATAAAGCAAAGACGCACCCACGGCGCGCCGACCAATGCTACAGAATGCCTGCCGTCACGGCACAACCGCTTCTTCAGGCTTTTATTGCAAAGTGTGTTGCTCGATGAATTCCATCGGCTGCAATCCTTCGCGGCTTACCAGTCGATTCAGCTCGACCCGGGGCAAACGAACGGCCAGCAAACTGATGCCTTCTTCGTCGTGTTCTTCTTTCTGTACCGCACCGAGCTCGAAAAACTGCGCACGCAGTCGGGCGAATCGTTGCGGCAAGCGCAGGGTACCGACAAACAAATCACTGCCGAGCAATTCGGCGATGGCTTGTTCAAGCAATTCCAGACCACTGCCATCACGCGCCGAAAGCCAGACCCGCTGGGGCTTGCCGTTTTCGTCGCGCTGGATTTGTGGCTCAACGCCTTCAAGCAAATCGAGTTTGTTATAGACCTCGAGGATCGGCAAGTCCTGGGCACCAATCTCGCCCAGCACCACCATCACCTGCTCGATCTGCAACATGCGATCCGGTTCTGCTGCATCGATCACGTGCAACAGCAGATCGGAGTTGCTCGACTCTTCGAGGGTAGACCGAAATGCTTCAACCAGCTTGTGCGGCAAGTGACGAATGAAGCCCACCGTGTCCGCCAGAACAATCGGCCCCAGGTCGTCAATGTCGAGACGGCGCAGGGTCGGATCCAGCGTGGCGAACAATTGGTCGGCCGCGTAGACGTCGGATTTCGTCACGTTGTTGAAGAGTGTGGATTTGCCGGCGTTGGTATATCCCACCAGAGAAACGGTGGGGATATCCGCACGGGAACGACCGCGACGCGATTGCTCGCGCTGGCTGCGCACCTTCTCGAGCCGGCCCTTGATCTGGCGCAGGCGAACCCGCAGCAAACGGCGGTCGGTTTCGAGTTGGGTCTCACCCGGGCCACGCATGCCGATACCGCCACCTTGACGCTCAAGGTGAGTCCAGCCACGAACCAGGCGGGTGCTCATGTGGTCAAGCTGGGCCAGTTCGACCTGGAGCTTTATCACCGAAATCAAAACCTTCGCCGCGCTGGGCAGCGGTGTCATCGGCAGTGGCTGGGTAGCCCGTGCCCTCGCCCATGGCCTCGACG
>NZ_JBIVJB010000202.1:0-2981 GCF_044750025.1 Pseudomonas sp. NPDC088885
ACACCTCTTTTTCAACTTCCTTTTGGCTTCGATGAACTGAAGCACTTGCTGTCGAAACCTACATAACTCATTGAATCTCAAGGAGTTTTCCGTTTAGACTGCGCCGGAAGTGGGGCGAATTATAGACGCCTGGTATTTGCCGTCAACCGTTAATTTCGCTTTTCTTGCAAAACTGGCTTTCTGGCCAGCAAACGCGGGATACGCCGCGTCACGGGCGGAATACGCAGTATCAGAAGCACTGCACCTATAAAGGCATAGATCGCCCATTCCTCAAGATCAGCGCGCACGATCCACAGCATATGCAGTAAACCCAAACCCAGAATCACGTACGCCAGGCGATGCAGCTTCTTCCAGCGCGAGCCCAAACGACGCTGACTGTAGCGATTGGACGTCACCGCCAACGCCAACAATCCTAGAAAACCCAACGCCCCTACTATTATGTAAGGCCGCTTGCGCAACTCGACCGCCAGCTGCGACCAATCAAACCCCAGGATAAACGCCATATAACTGCACAGGTGCAACACCACATAGGCGAAACACCAAAGCCCCAACTGCCGGCGAACCGCAATCCACCCCGCCCAACCGGTGAGTTTCTGCATCGGCGTCATGCTCAGGGTGATCAGCAACAACACCAAGGTTCCCAACCCCAGCCGATCGACCAACACTTTGCCGGGATCAGGGCCGAGCAAATCCTCAAGCGCTTGATACAACCAGAGCATCGGCCAGATCGCTGCCGCAATGAAAACGCCTATACGCCAGAACGGAAAGCGCATCAGTAGTTCTTCCGCAGATCGAGCCCTGTATATAAAGAAGCGACTTCATCCGAGTAGCCGTTGAACATCTGCGTATCGCGCACGTTCGGTTTGAACAGACTGTTCGGCAATCGTCGCTCCCGTGCCTGCGTCCAGCGTGGGTGATCAACCGTTGGATTCACGTTCGCGTAAAACCCATACTCATCCGCCGCAATGCTTTGCCAAGTGGTTTTCGGCTGCTCGCTGACCAGACTGATACGCACGATGGATTTGACGCTCTTGAAGCCATACTTCCACGGCACCACCAAACGCAGCGGCGCGCCGTTCTGATTTGGTAACTCGCGGCCATACATGCCCACCGCCAGAATCGCTAAAGGATTCATTGCCTCATCCAGACGCAAGCCTTCTACATACGGCCAGTCGATCAAGGCAAAACCGGAGCGCTGCCCCGGCATGGTCTTGGGATCCTGCAGCGTTTCAAAGCGGATGTACTTGGCATTAGCGTTTGGCTCGACTTGCTTGAGCAACGCCGAGATTGGAAAACCGATCCACGGAATCACCATCGACCACGCCTCTACACAGCGCAACCGATAGATACGTTCTTCCAGTTGATACGGTTTCATGAAGTCTTCCAGCGCATACCGACCCGGCTTACCCACCTCCCCGTCTATCACCACACTCCACGGTTCGGTTTTCAGCGAGCCGGCATTCGCCGCCGGATCCCCCTTGTCGGTGCCGAACTCGTAGAAGTTGTTGTAGTGAGTGGCGTCTTTAAAAGGTGTGATCGCCTCATCCTTGACGTTGACTGCTCCCCATTTAGTAGAGGACAGCTTCTCGTTAAACCAGGCAGGCGCTTTACCGGGTTCGACATCGGCGTACCGAGCGGCATCCTCGGCATTGGCCCAACGCGGCAGGCTACTGACGGCGATACCGGCAGCAGTGGCACCGAGCAATTGGCGGCGCGAGAGATAAATGGATTCAGGCGTGACATCCGACTCGTTGCAGTCAGACGCTTTGGGGATTTTGATCAGCATGACAACTCCGCAGCTTTGGAGGACAGATGCACCCATAGACTGCGGAGTATGCGTGAAATTACATCACTCGGCTTTTTTGTGCCGACGAAGGTGCAACAAGTATTGCACCGGGCCGGACGCTGCATAGGCGAGGAACACCAACAGCAGAATGCGCGGCGGATCGCTGAACACAACGGCAAACACCAGCACCACGGCAAGAATCGCCACGAATGGCACGCGCCCTTTCAAGTCCAGCTCTTTAAAGCTGTTGTACTTGATGTTGCTGACCATCAGCATGCCGGCCGCCGCGACCATCAGCGCAACGAGGAACGACATCTTCGACCCCTGAATGCCGTAATCGCTGAACGCCCAGACGATACCCGCCACCACACCCGCCGCTGCCGGACTGGCCAGACCGATGAAATAGCGCTTGTCTGCCGTGCCGACCTGGGTGTTGAAGCGCGCCAGACGCAATGCCGCGCCGGCGACATAGATGAAGGCGACCATCCAGCCGACCTTGCCCATATCACCCAACGCCCAACCGAAGGCCAGCAGCGCCGGTGCGACACCGAACGCGACCATGTCCGACAGCGAGTCGTACTCGGCGCCGAAGGCACTTTGCGTATTGGTCATGCGCGCCACACGACCGTCGAGGCCGTCGAGCACCATGGCGACGAAAATCGCGATTGCGGCAAAGGCGAAATACTTGCTCGCGTTGACGGAATCCCCGGCACTCAATGCCGCCTGTGCGCTCATCGAGTTGATGATGGAGTAAAACCCTGCGAACAGGTTCGCAGTGGTGAACAGATTCGGCAGCAGATAGATACCACGATGCCGGACTTTACGACCTTCTGCGTCGTGCCCTTCTTCGATGTGTTCATCGATGGGCAGCAGGCTTTCGGCGTCAGAAGCCTTGTTCGGCTCTTCGGGACGTTCGCTCATGGACATTACCTTGCAACGGTTTGGAGAAATTTCGACAGGTGCTTGAGGACGACAGTTCGGCCACAAACGCTGCAGCTTTATACCAGAACCACCGGCTCAAACGAAAAAACGCGGCCGAGGCCGCGTTTTCCGTACAAGAAGGACGACTTAGTTTTTGGCTTTGTCGACGATCTTGTTGGCACCGATCCACGGCATCATGGAGCGCAGTTGCTCGCCGATGATTTCGATACCGTGAGCGGCGTTGTTACGACGCTTGGCGGTCATCGAAGGGTAG
>NZ_JBIVJB010000203.1:0-2768 GCF_044750025.1 Pseudomonas sp. NPDC088885
CTTCTTGGATGTGTCAGAAGGGGCTGGATCACGCATAGGGATTCAATGAGTGTCTTGAAAAAGGACGCGATTCTAGCAGGCTCGCGGCCTCAAGGCTAAAGAGAAGGGCGGATCAGTTCGAGGCTGAAGTGATGCCCGGCCAGATAATCGTCGATGCAACGGATGATCAGCTCACTGCGCCAGTGCTCGCGTTGAGCCATTAATTCGTCGCGGGTCAGCCACTTGGCGCCGACGATGCCGTCGTCCAATTGGTAATCCGGGTGATGTTTGACGGCTTTGGCGCTGAAGCACACGCGCTGGTAGGTCACGCCGTTGCTCGGGGCGGTGTACAGATAAATACCGATGACGCCGGTGGGTTCGACGTCCCAGCCGGTTTCTTCAAGGGTTTCGCGGATGGCGGCGTCGATCAGGGTTTCGTCCGGATCGAGATGACCGGCGGGCTGGTTGAGCACGTTGCGCCCGGCTTTGTGTTCTTCAACCATCAGGAAGCGACCGTTGTCCTCGACGATGGTGGCGACGGTGATGTGGGGGAGCCATTCCATGAGTCTTCCTCAAATATTGAATTGAAACCCAATCCCCTGTGGGAGCGGGCTTGCTCGCGAAAGCGGTGGGTCAGTCAATGAAGAGGTTGAATGATAAACCGCATTCGCGAGCAAGCCCGCTCCCACACAGGGTTTGTGGTGATCATAAAACCCGGAAACACAAACCCCGGCACCAGGCCGGGGTTTGTGATGTTCCCTTTACAACCTTAAACCAGCGCAGCAATCGCCGCGTTGAGGGTTGCGCTTGGGCGCATGGCCTTGCTGATCAGCTCGGCATTGGCGTGGTAGTAACCGCCGATGTCGACTGGCTTGCCCTGAACGGCGTTGAGCTCGGCAACGATGGTTGCTTCGTTCTCGGTCAGGGTTTTTGCCAGCGTCGCGAACTGCGCTTGCAGTGCCGCGTCTTCAGTCTGGGCGGCCAGGGCTTGAGCCCAGTACATCGCCAGGTAGAAGTGGCTGCCGCGGTTGTCGATGTTGCCGACTTTGCGCGATGGCGACTTGTTGTTGTCGAGGAACTGGCCAGTGGCCTGATCCAGGGTTTTCGACAGCACCAGCGCTTTCGGGTTGTTGTAGTTCACGCCCAGATGCTCAAGGGACGCTGCCAGTGCGAGGAACTCGCCCAGCGAATCCCAGCGCAGGAAGTTCTCTTCAACCAGTTGCTGCACGTGCTTCGGAGCCGAACCGCCGGCGCCGGTTTCGAACAGGCCACCGCCGTTCATCAGCGGCACGATCGACAGCATCTTGGCGCTGGTGCCGAGTTCCATGATCGGGAACAGGTCGGTCAGGTAGTCGCGCAGTACGTTGCCGGTCACCGAAATGGTGTCCTTGCCTTCGCGGGTGCGCTGCAGGGTGAACTTCATCGCGTCGACTGGCGCCATGATCTGGATGTCCAGACCGGCCGTGTCGTGATCCTTCAGGTAAGCCTGAACTTTCTCGATCACTACGCCGTCGTGAGCGCGCATTGGGTCGAGCCAGAAGATCGCTGGCGTGCTGCTGGCGCGAGCACGGTTGACGGCCAGTTTGACCCAGTCCTGGATCGGCGCGTCTTTGGTCTGGCACATGCGGAAGATGTCGCCGGCTTCAACAGCCTGTTCCATCAGCAGGGTGCCTTTGCTGTCGGTCACGCGAACCACGCCGTCAGCCTTGATCTGGAAGGTCTTGTCGTGCGAGCCGTACTCTTCGGCTTTCTTCGCCATCAGGCCAACGTTTGGCACGCTGCCCATGGTGGTCGGATCGAAAGCGCCATTGGCTTTGCAATCTTCGATCACAGCCTGGTAGATGGTCGCGTAGCAACGATCCGGAATCACAGCCTTGGTGTCGTGCAGTTGACCGTCAGTGCCCCACATTTTGCCGGAGTCACGGATCATTGCTGGCATCGAGGCGTCGACGATAACGTCGCTCGGCACGTGCAGGTTGGTGATGCCTTTGTCGGAGTTGACCATCGCCAGCGACGGACGAGCGGCGTAGACGGCGGCCATGTCGGCTTCGATCTGCGCTTGCTGCTCAGCCGGCAGGGCTTTGATGCGAGCGTACAGATCGCCGATGCCGTTGTTCAGGTTGAAGCCGATCTCGGCCAGCACGGCAGCGTGCTTGGTCAGCGCGTCTTTATAGAACTCGGCAACGATCTGGCCGAACATGATCGGGTCGGAGACCTTCATCATGGTCGCTTTCAGGTGAACCGAAAGCAGCACGCCCTGGGCCTTGGCGCTTTCGATTTCAGCAGCGATGAACGCGCGCAGGGCGTTTTTGCTCATCACGGCGCAGTCGAGGATCTCGCCAGCCTGAACGGTGGTTTTTTCTTTCAGAACGGTCGCGGTGCCGTCTTTGGCGATCAGCTCGATCTTCACGGCGTCAGCGGCGTCGATCAGGGCAGCTTTTTCGCTGCCGTAGAAATCGCCGGTGCTCATGTGAGCGACGTGGGACTTGGAGTCTTTGGCCCAGGCGCCCATTTTGTGCGGGTGCTTGCGCGCATAGTTTTTAACCGATAGCGGAGCGCGACGGTCGGAGTTGCCTTCACGCAGAACCGGGTTCACGGCGCTGCCCTTGACCTTGTCGTAACGCGCCTTGGCGTCTTTGTCGGCGTCGCTGGTCACGGTTTCCGGGTAGTCCGGCAGGTTGTAACCCTGGGCTTGCAGCTCTTTGATCGCGGCTTGCAGCTGAGGCACCGAAGCGCTGATGTTCGGCAGCTTGATGATGTTGGCTTCAGGCGTAACGGCCAGGTCGCCC
>NZ_JBIVJB010000204.1:0-1830 GCF_044750025.1 Pseudomonas sp. NPDC088885
GTCTGCATCTCGACTTCCTTATCTCCGATTACCAAGAGATAGGGAACCTTGAGCAAAGTATGCTCGCGGATTTTAAAGCCGATCTTTTCATTTCTCAAGTCGGACTTGGCACGAAATCCGCTTTCGTTGAGAGTTTTTTCAACTTCTGCAACAAAATCTGCCTGTTTATCAGTGATATTCATGATCACCGCCTGGGTCGGCGCGAGCCACGCAGGGAATGCACCTTCATAGTGCTCGATCAAAATACCGACGAAACGCTCGAAGGAACCGAGGATCGCACGGTGCAACATCACTGGGTGTTTGCGGCTGTTGTCTTCGGAGACGTATTCAGCGCCCAAACGGACAGGCAGGTTAAAATCGAGCTGCAAGGTACCACATTGCCAGACGCGACCGAGGCAATCTTTTAGCGAAAACTCGATCTTCGGACCGTAGAACGCACCCTCACCCGGCTGCAGATCGTACGGCAGGCCCGCAGAATCAAGGGCTGCAGCCAATGCGGCCTCAGCGCGATCCCACAGCTCGTCGGAACCGACGCGTTTTTCCGGACGAGTGGACAGTTTCATTTCGACGTCGGTGAAGCCGAAGTCGCGATAAACGTCCATGGTCAGCTTGATGAATGCAGCGGATTCGGCTTGCATCTGCTCTTCGGTGCAGAAGATGTGGGCGTCGTCCTGAGTGAACGCACGCACACGCATGATGCCGTGCAGCGCACCCGACGGCTCGTTACGGTGGCAGGCACCGAACTCGGCCAGACGCATCGGCAGCTCGCGGTAGCTCTTCAGGCCTTGGTTGAAGACCTGCACGTGGCATGGGCAGTTCATCGGCTTGATGGCGTAGTCGCGGTTTTCCGACTGCGTGGTAAACATGTTGTCGGCGTAGTTGGCCCAGTGCCCGGATTTCTCCCAGAGGCTGCGGTCAACGACTTGAGGGGTTTTGATCTCAAGGTAGCCGTTGTCACGCTGGATCTTGCGCATGTACTGCTCGAGCACCTGGTACAGAGTCCAGCCGTTCGGGTGCCAGAACACCATGCCCGGGGATTCTTCCTGGGTGTGGAACAGGCCCAGACGCTTGCCGATCTTGCGGTGATCGCGTTTTTCAGCTTCTTCGATGCGCTGGATGTAAGCCGCCAGCTGCTTCTTGTCTGCCCAAGCGGTGCCGTAAACGCGCTGCAATTGCTCGTTCTTGGCGTCGCCACGCCAGTAGGCGCCCGACAACTTGGTCAGTTTGAAGGATTTCAGGAAGCGAGTGTTCGGCACGTGCGGGCCGCGGCACATGTCGACGTATTCTTCGTGATAGTACAGACCCATGGCCTGTTCGTTCGGCATGTCCTCGACCAGACGCAACTTGTAGTCTTCGCCGCGAGCCTTGAACACTTCGATCACTTCGGCGCGCGGAGTGACTTTCTTGATGACGTCGTAATCTTTCTCGATCAGCTGCTGCATACGCTGTTCGATCGCAGCCATGTCGTCCGGAGTGAAAGGACGTTCGAAGGCGATGTCGTAATAGAAGCCTTCGTCGATGACAGGGCCGATCACCATTTTTGCAGTCGGGTACAGCTGCTTGACCGCATGACCCACCAGGTGAGCGCAAGAGTGGCGAATGATCTCCAGCCCCTCTTCATCCTTTGGCGTAATGATTTGCAGGGTCGCGTCGCTGCTGATGATGTCGCTGGCGTCGACCAGTTGACCATTGACCTTGCCGGCCAGTGTGGCTTTGGCCAGGCCAGCACCAATGGATGCGGCGACCTCGGCTACGGAAACCGGGTGATCGAATGAACGTTGACTGCCGTCGGGAAGAGTAATAGTTGGCATGGCGCCTCCTCTCCTAGTG
>NZ_JBIVJB010000204.1:1840-2767 GCF_044750025.1 Pseudomonas sp. NPDC088885
TACCAAAGGTCACGTGGGTTGGGATGAGCCAGTACAAGATCCGATCCAGGCCATTCAATGACGAACGCCTGCCTTACAGCGGCAGGAGCCTTGCGGCCAACCGGAAAACCGAACCAGAGTGACTGGGATTCAAATCAGAAATATTCGCACGTTGACCGCGTCCGGGACTGTAGGTCATCCGGCGCCTGAGAACGCTTGAGCCCGGCATGCTAGCACAGATGAGCGGTCACTTATGCCTCTGTTTGATCAGAAGGCAAATCGTCCGTTTTTATGCCAGAGTGCTGAACTTGATCGGCCTTTCAGCCCTCAGATAACAAGACATTGACCCACAAGGAGCATCCTCGCATGCGTCTGAATACCCTGTTCGCCGTCGTCGCCCCTATCGTTATGCTGCTGCCGTTGACTGCCCACGCCGATTGGCCGAAGGGCGAGCGCGAAAAGTACATGGCGCAGTGCACACAGGCTGCGACCCAACAAATCGGTGCTGCGGCAGCGAAATCTCATTGTGCTTGCGGCGCTGACGCCATCAAGTCTTATCCGGCCAGCGACATTCAGGCGCTGATGGACAACAAGGCAACTCCTGAACTGCAGCAGAAAGCGCTGGGCCAAATCGCCAAATGCAAGGCAAATACCCCGGCGAAAAAGTGATCAAAAAAGTCTTTTGAATCGGCTCAGCGCCTCTAAAAAGGGCTGAATTTGAGCCTTTTCGGAGGATTTATGCAGGTTTTACAGGTTTTTTTATTGTCTTTACGTTCCGCGCAAACCCTTGTAAACCGGGGCTTCCAGCCGAAACAGGCAGTAAAGAAAACACGACTGATTGGCAAACAGCACGTCCGGGGGGCTACCAAAGCGAACATTTCGACTATGATACTCCGGTGTGCCCAGTTGGCCTGAGCAGCACAGCACTACTGAAAATATATGTTTCTT
>NZ_JBIVJB010000205.1:0-2754 GCF_044750025.1 Pseudomonas sp. NPDC088885
CGCCCTATACGCAGCCTTCGACGATTTCATCACCCGGTACGCCGTAGGGTTCATTGATGTCGCCGCCGTACTGGTTGATGATCGCCAGCCACTCTTGTGGCACCGACGAGGAACCGTGCATCACCAGGTGGGTGTTCGGGATGCGTTTGTGGATTTCCTTGATACGGTCGATCGCCAGCACGTCGCCAGTAGGTGGCTTGGTGAACTTGTAGGCGCCGTGGCTGGTGCCGATGGCGATGGCCAAGGCATCGACCTGGGTGCGTTTGACGAAGTCAGCGGCTTCTTCCGGGTCGGTCAGCATTTGGCTGTGATCCAGAACGCCTTCGGCGCCGATACCGTCTTCTTCACCGGCCATGCCGGTTTCCAGCGAACCTAGGCAGCCCAGCTCGCCTTCTACCGAAACGCCGCAGGCGTGAGCCATGGCCACGGTTTGTTGGGTAACGCGGACGTTGTAGTCGTAGTCGGTCGGGGTCTTGCCGTCTTCGCCCAGCGAGCCGTCCATCATTACCGAGCTGAAGCCCAGTTGGATCGAACGCTGGCAGACGTCAGGGCTGGTGCCGTGGTCTTGGTGCATGCACACCGGGATGTGCGGGAACTCTTCGATCGCGGCCAGGATCAGGTGACGCAGGAATGGTGCGCCGGCGTATTTGCGAGCGCCGGCCGAAGCCTGAACGATCACCGGGGAGTCAGTCTTGTCAGCGGCTTCCATGATGGCGCGCATCTGCTCAAGGTTGTTGACGTTGAAAGCTGGAACGCCGTAGCCGAATTCGGCTGCGTGGTCCAACATCTGGCGCATGCTGATAAGTGCCATTGTGTGTGTCTCTCCCGGTTGAGGGTCGTTAATCGTGCCAGCCTGCCGGAGCGGCGGCGGCTATTCAAGTGATTGCAGATCGGGGGTTGAGGTCCGGTCTGGTGATTCGATAAAGCCAATTCTTCAGAACTGCGCAGAACCCTTGTAGGAGCAAAGCTTGCTCGCGAATGCGCTGGCACATTCACTGTTGATGCAAGCTGAACCAGCGCTTTCGCGAGCAAGCTCTGCTCCTACAGGTGTTGCAATTACTCGGCTTTGCAGCCGCGGCCGATCAGGTCATTGGTGGCGACCCAGTACACCAGGCCTTCCTCTCCCTTGACGTGAAACGCCAGCATGCCGTCGCTGTACAGCGTGCCCGAAGCGCCCGGCTCTTCTTTCAGGCGATAGACCTGATCACCGCCACCCAGTCGGACGTCGACTTCCTTCTTGTCGGCATCGGCGTAGCGCCACAGCACTTTGGCCTGGCTGTCGCAGGTCCAGGTCGTCCAGTTATCCGCCGGGGCAGACGACTGAAACAGGTTCAACTGCGCGCAACCGCCCAACAATGCCAACGCCGCAATGGCGATCAAGCCTTTCATCCGTGTTCCTCGACTGACGGCGCACGCCGCCAGCCCTGAGTTAAAGAGTCAGACCCGTCAAGGACAACCATGTTCCTTGGCCGGGGTTTGCGTCTCGTATTTGTCCAGACCGTCCGGGCCCGAGCGCTTGTTCAGCACCGGGTTGGTTTCGGCCTGCCAGTCGGCCTGATAACAGCCCTTCTGCGACTCGCTCGGCGCCGGCGTGGCTTCGGCCTTCGGGTTACTCCCGCAGGCCGCCAGCGTACCGGTCAGCAACAACAGTGCTAACGACTTGACCATGTGAACACTCCTTTGCCTGGCCAAACGGGCGGCCTCAGGCCTTGGCCCGGCTTTCCAGGACTTCTACGGCTGGCAGCACTTTGCCCTCGACGAATTCGAGGAACGCGCCGCCACCGGTGGAAATGTAGGAGATTTGCTCAGCCACGCCATATTTATCGATCGCAGCCAGGGTGTCGCCACCGCCAGCAATCGAGAATGCCGAGCTTTCAGCGATGGCCTGAGCCAGCACTTTGGTGCCGTTGCCAAACTGGTCGAATTCAAACACGCCGACCGGGCCGTTCCACAGAATGGTTTTCGACGATTTCAGCAGTTCGGCGAAGTTGGCTGCGGTTTGCGGGCCGATGTCCAGAATCATGTCGTCAGCCGCGACGTCAGCGATCAGCTTGACGGTGGCTTCTGCGGTCTCGGCGAATTCTTTGGCAACCACGACGTCAACCGGCAATGGCACGCTGACTTTGGCGGCGATTGCACGCGCGGTGTCGAGCAGATCCGGTTCGTACAGCGATTTGCCCACCGGGTGACCGGCCGCCGCGAGGAAGGTGTTGGCGATGCCGCCGCCGACGATCAGCTGATTGCAGATCTGGCTCAGGCTGTTCAGCACGTCGAGTTTGGTCGACACCTTGGAGCCGGCAACGATGGCTGCCATTGGCTGAGCCGGTGCGCCCAGCGCTTTACCCAGTGCATCCAGTTCAGCGGCCAACAGTGGGCCAGCAGCGGCGACTTTGGCGAACTTGGCCACGCCGTGGGTCGAACCTTCGGCGCGGTGAGCGGTGCCGAACGCGTCCATCACGAACACGTCGCACAGGGCGGCGTATTGCTGGGCCAGTTCGTCAGCGTTCTTTTTCTCGCCTTTGTTGAAGCGCACGTTTTCGAACAGCACGATGTCGCCGGCCTTGACGTCAACGCCACCGAGGTAATCAGCCACCAGCGGCACTTCACGGCCCAGCGCTTTGCTCAGGTAGTCAGCGACAGGCTTGAGGCTGTTCTCGGCGGAGAACTCGCCTTCGGTCGGACGGCCAAGGTGCGAGCAGACCATCACGGCCGCGCCTTTTTCCAGGGCCAGCTTGATGGTCGGCAGCGAAGCCA
>NZ_JBIVJB010000206.1:0-2746 GCF_044750025.1 Pseudomonas sp. NPDC088885
TTTGGGTGTTTTATTAGGATTAAAATCGGCCGCAAGTATGCAGAGAGCAGGGGGTCATTGCAACGCGCCATGACCTGGGTCAATGCTTTCCAACGCTGATTCTGCGGCCTTTCCATGCGCCGCGTAAGGACAAAAATGCCCTCGAAAAAAAAGTCGCTGCGGATGAAAAAAGCGAGGGGTTCAGGTCGCTTGTAACGAGGTGTGTTCAAACGGCCGGTTTGGGTGACGAATGGCAATCGGCGCGACAGCCGGTATCTACTGGCCTTTGCGGCGAATCTGTCAGCCAATTCATCGAACACAACGCTCAGGATCGACCTGCAACCGGCATGAGCCAGTCCGCATCGAGCAAGCTTAGACCCGAATTCGGGGAACCGAAAGGCGAGGGTGTTAAGGGGTGCGACAATGCGTCGCAAAGGGGTGGGAAACTGCCGCACGGAGAATCGTGCGGCAGAGGTGTACGCAATGATTACTTCTGGTTGTCTTCAGTAATCAGTTTTTCTGTATTCAATCCGTGGCTGAGGCTGTACACATAAGCCGCCAGCAATTGCACTTTATCGTTGCCCAGCAGCTCGTTTTGCGCCGGCATGTGACCCTGGCGACCATGGCGAATGGTTTGCTCGAGTTGGGTCAGGCTGGTGCCATAGATAAATCCGGCCGGGTGCGTCAGATTCGGCGCCCCCATGGCTTCGGTGCCTTGGCCGGTCGCCCCATGACAGGCTACGCAGGTGGTGCTGAACGCCTGCTGGCCCGCTTGCAGGTCAGCCTTGCTGTCGGCGGGCATCGGCAACTTGGCCAGATCATGACGCACATACGCGGCCACGTTTTTCACCCCAGCCTCGCCCAACACTTCGCCCCACGCCGGCATCGCCGCGACCCGGCCACCCATGATGGTGGTCTTGATGGTCTCGGCGTCGCCGCCCCAACGCCAGTCGCTGTCGGCGAGGTTAGGAAAGCCGAACGCGCCTTTGGCGTCCGAGCCGTGGCACACCGAGCAGTTGGAAGCGAAGAGGCGGCCACCCATTTTCAGCGCCTGCGGATCCTTCGCCACTTCTTCCACCGGCATGGCGGCGAACCTGGCGAAGATCGGCCCGAACTTGGCGTCAGCCTTGCTCATTTCCTTTTCCCACTCGTGAACGCCGGTCCAGCCGTCCTCGTAACCCGGGAGGATGCCTTTCCAGTTGCCCAGACCCGGATACAGAATCAAATAGCCCACGGCAAATACCAGCGTGCCGGCGAAGAGCATGAACCACCACTGCGGCAGCGGGTTGTCGTACTCCTCGATGCCGTCGAAGCTGTGGCCCATGGTCTGGTCGACGCTGCCTTTGGTCTCGCCCCGGCGGGTGCCGATCAGCAACCACGTCAGGCCGATCAGGCTGCCGATGGTCAGTACGCAGATCCACGTACTCCAGAAGGTGGTCATGGCCGGGTACTCCTTGGTTCAGGTGCTTGGGTTGTTTCAAATGCCGGGGTAGTTTCGGGCTGTGGCTCGTCGGCGAACGGCAGCAGACGTGCTTCGGCGAACTCCGGGGTGCGCTTGCGGTTGAACACCCACAAGGTCAAGCCGACGAACGCGACAAACACGACAACGGTGCCTAAACCACGGATCAGCCCTGCGCTCATTTCAAAGACCATCGTGCTCACCTCTTGCTCTTGATCGCAGTGCCAAGCACTTGCAGGTAGGCGACGAGCGCGTCCATTTCGGTCTTGCCCTTGAGGCTGGCCACCGCGCCGGCGATGTCTTCGTCGGTGTAAGGAACGCCGAGCGTGCGCAAGACTTTGATCTTGGTTTCGGTGTGGCTGCTGTCGACCGCTTGCGTGACCAGCCATGGGTACGCCGGCATTTTCGACTCAGGCACCACGTTGCGCGGGTTGTACAAGTGCGCGCGGTGCCAGTCATCGGAGTAACGCGCGCCGACACGGGCCAGATCCGGACCAGTACGTTTGGAACCCCACAGGAACGGGTGATCCCAGACGCTCTCACCGGCCACCGAGTAGTGGCCATAGCGTTCGGTTTCAGCGCGGAACGGACGGATCATCTGCGAGTGGCAGCCGACGCAACCTTCACGGATATAGATGTCGCGGCCTTCCAGTTGCAGCGCGGTGTAAGGCTTCATGCCTTCGACCGGTTTATTGGTGACGTCCTGGAAGAACAGCGGGACGATCTGGGTCAGGCCGCCGATGCTCACGGCGATGACCATGAAGAAGGCCAGCAGGCCAATATTCTTCTCGACAGCTTCATGCTTCATCAGTGAGCTCCAACGACAGCGATCTGGGCGGCGGCTTCAGCTTCAACAGCGTTCGAGGCGCGCACGGTGCGCCATACGTTGTAAGCCATCAGGAACATGCCGCTGGCGAAGAAAGCACCGCCCAAGGCACGCACGATGTAACCCGGGTGGCTGGCTTGCAGCGCTTCAACGAACGAGTAGGTGAGGGTGCCGTCATCGTTGATTGCACGCCACATCAGGCCCTGAGTGATGCCGTTGACCCACATCGAAGCGATGTACAGCACGGTGCCGATGGTCGCGAGCCAGAAGTGCGCGTTGATCAGGCCGACACTGTGCATCTGCGCACGACCGAACAGTTTCGGGATCATGTGGTAGATCGCGCCGATCGAGATCATCGCCACCCAGCCCAAAGCGCCGGCGTGTACGTGGCCGATGGTCCAGTCGGTGTAGTGCGAGTGCGAGTTGACGGTCTTGATCGCCTTCATTGGCGCGTCTAAGGTCGACATGCCGTAGCACGCCAG
>NZ_JBIVJB010000207.1:0-2719 GCF_044750025.1 Pseudomonas sp. NPDC088885
TCGCTTCTTCGAAGAGCAAGGCCACACCCGTGTAGCCTCCAGCTCTTTGATTCCGGGCAACGACCCAACCCTGCTGTTCACTAACGCGGGGATGAACCAGTTCAAGGACTGCTTCCTGGGCCAGGAAAAACGTGCGTACACCCGTGCGACCAGCAGCCAGAAATGCGTGCGTGCCGGTGGCAAGAACAGTGACCTGGAAAACGTCGGTTATACCGCTCGTCACCACACGTTCTTCGAAATGCTCGGTAACTTCAGCTTCGGTGACTATTTCAAGAAAGACGCGATTACCTACGCGTGGACCTTCCTGACCGGCGTTCTGCAACTGCCGAAGGAAAAACTCTGGGTCACCGTCTACGCCTCCGACGACGAAGCGTATGACATCTGGACCAAAGAAATCGGTGTGCCGGTCGAGCGCATGATCCGCATTGGCGACAACAAAGGCGCGCCATACGCCTCCGACAACTTCTGGACCATGGGCGATACCGGCCCGTGCGGCCCGTGCACCGAGATTTTCTACGATCACGGCGACCACATCTGGGGCGGCCCGCCGGGCTCGCCGGAAGAAGACGGCGACCGTTACATCGAGATCTGGAACAACGTATTCATGCAGTTCAACCGCACCGCCGATGGCGTCTTGCATCCGTTGCCAGCGCCGTCGGTCGACACCGGCATGGGCCTGGAGCGGATCAGTGCGGTGATGCAGCACGTCAATTCCAACTACGACATCGACCTGTTCAAGAACTTGCTGAAGGCCTCGGCTGAAGCAATCGGCTGCGAAAACGGCGATCAGTCTTCGTTGAAAGTCGTGTCCGACCACATCCGTTCGTGCGGTTTCCTGATCGCCGACGGTGTGCTGCCGTCCAACGAAGGTCGCGGTTATGTACTGCGCCGGATCATCCGTCGCGCTTGCCGTCACGGTAACAAGCTGGGCGCTACCGGCAGCTTCTTCTACAAGATCGTTGCCGCACTGGTTGCCGAGATGGGCGAAGCCTTCCCGGAACTGAAGAAGCAGCAAAGCAACATCGAGCGCGTGCTCAAGGCTGAAGAAGAGCAGTTCTCCAAGACGCTGGAGCACGGCCTGAAAATTCTTGAGCAGGATCTGCTGGAACTCAAAGGCACCGTGGTGCCGGGCGACGTAGTGTTCAAACTCTACGACACCTACGGTTTCCCGATGGACCTGACCGCCGACATCGCCCGCGAGCGCAGCCTGACTGTCGATGAAGTCGGCTTCGAACGTGAGATGGAAGCTCAGCGTGTGCGTGCGCGTTCGGCCAGCTCGTTCGGTCTGGACTACAACACCTTGGTCAAGGTTGACGTGGCCACCGAGTTCACCGGTTACAAAGACACCAGCGGTTCGGCAAAAATCGTTGCTATCTATAAAGATGGTCAGTCGGTCGACGTCTTGAATGAAGGCGAAGAGGCGGTGATCGTTCTGAATCAGACGCCGTTCTACGCTGAGTCCGGCGGCCAGATCGGCGACTGCGGTTATCTGCAGGCCGGCAGCAGCCGTTTCGACGTGCGCGACACCACCAAAACCGGCGGCGCTTTCCTGCACCACGGTGTGCTGGATTCGGGCAGCCTGACCATCGGCGCGCCAGTGGAAACCCACGTCGACGCCGAAGTGCGTCACGCCACTTCGTTGAACCACTCGGCCACGCACTTGTTGCACGCTGCACTGCGCCAGGTTCTGGGCGAGCACGTTCAGCAGAAAGGTTCGTTGGTCGATAGTCAGCGCCTGCGTTTCGACTTCAGCCACTTTGAAGCGATCAAGCCTGAGCAGATCAAAGCGCTGGAAGACATCGTCAACGCCGAGATTCGCAAGAACTCCGCGGTTGAAACCGAAGAAACCGACATCGAAACCGCGAAGAACAAAGGCGCGATGGCGCTGTTCGGCGAGAAGTACGGCGACAACGTACGCGTGCTGAGCATGGGCGGCGATTTCTCCGTCGAACTGTGCGGCGGTATCCACGCCAACCGTACCGGCGACATCGGTCTGCTGAAAATCATCAGCGAAGGCGGTGTGGCTTCGGGTGTGCGTCGTATCGAAGCAGTCACCGGTGCAGCGGCACTGGCGTATTTGAATGCTGCAGAAGAACAACTCAAGGAAGCGGCCAGCCTGGTCAAGGGCAGCCGCGACAACCTGATCGACAAGCTGTCGGCTGTGCTCGAGCGCAACCGCCAACTGGAGAAGCAACTCGAGCAGTTGCAAGCCAAGGCGGCGAGCGCGGCGGGCGACGATCTGTCGTCCTCGGCACTGGACGTCAAAGGCGTGAAGGTTTTGGCCGCACGTCTGGATGGTCAGGACGCCAAGGCGCTGCTGGCGCTGGTTGATCAGTTGAAGAACAAACTCGGCCGCGCAGTGATCCTGCTCGGCAGTGTCCATGAGGAAAAGGTCGTTCTGGTTGCAGGCGTAACCAAAGACCTGACTGGCCAACTCAAAGCCGGTGATTTGATGAAGCAAGCTGCTGCGGCAGTGGGCGGGAAGGGCGGTGGTCGTCCGGACATGGCGCAGGGCGGTGGCGTTGATGCCGGCGCGCTGGATGGTGCACTGGCGCTGACCGTTCCATTCGTCGAGCAGGGTTTATAAGACGGTCCGTCGGGCCCGCAGTCTAGTGGCGGGCACGGCGGCTGTTCGAGTGATTATTGGGCGCCCTTCATGGGCAGAGGCGGCTTTGAATTGGCTTTGATCGTACAGAGAGTGGGCGGCTCCTCGGTCGGT
>NZ_JBIVJB010000208.1:0-2683 GCF_044750025.1 Pseudomonas sp. NPDC088885
TGCAACGTCCAGCATTCGGTTGGCAAAACCCCATTCGTTGTCGAACCAGGCCAGGATGTTCACCAGCTTGGGGCCGGAAACACGGGTCTGACTGGCATCGACGATGGCCGAATGTGGGTCATGGTTGAAATCACAGCTGGCGTGCGGCAACTCGGTATACGCCAGCAGGCCTTTGAGCGGGCCAGTGGTGGCGGCCTCGCGCAGGATCCGGTTGACCTCATTGGCGTCGGTCGCGGTGGCGGTCTGCATCGTGATGTCGAGGCAGGACACGTTGACCGTCGGCACGCGTACGGCTTTGGCTTGAATTCGCCCGGCAAGTTCCGGCAGCAGACGCTCGATCCCGCGCGCCAGACCAGTGGACACCGGGATCACCGACTGGAACGCCGAGCGCGTGCGGCGCAGGTCTTCGTGGTGATAGGCGTCGATCACTGGCTGATCGTTCATCGCCGAGTGAATGGTGGTGATCGACACGTAATCGAGGCCGATGGCCTTGTCGAGCAGACGCAACAGCGGCACGCCGCAGTTGGTGGTGCAGGAGGCGTTGGACACCAGCAGTTCGTCGCCGGTCAGGCAATCCTGATTGACGCCGTAAACGATGGTGGCGTCGACATCCGCCTCGCTGGCCATCGGCTGCGAGAACAACACGCGTGGCGCGCCGGCGTCGAGAAAGCGCTGGCCGTCTTCGCGGGTGTTGTATGCACCGGAACACTCAAGCACCAGATCGACGCCAAGCGACGCCCAATCAATACCTTCGGGGGTGGCACTGCGCAGAACCTTCACGCAGTCGCCATTAATATAGAGACAATCGCCTTCTACTCGCACTTCGCCGGGAAAACGGCCGTGGGTGGAGTCGAAACGTGTCAGGTATTCGATGCTGGCCATGTCCGCCAGATCGTTGATCGCGACAATTTCAAACCCGGCTTTCTCGCCTCGCTCAAACAACGCACGCAAGACGCAACGACCAATCCGGCCGTAGCCGTTGAGTGCAACTTTGTAAGGACGCGGTTGAGGCATGGGGTTCTCGATAATATTCGCTACAACACAAACCATGTAGGAGCTGCCGAAGGCTGCGATCTTTTGATCCTGTTTTTTAAGATCAAGATCAAAAGATCGCAGCCTTCGGCAGCTCCTACAGGGGAATGCGGTGGCTGGGGCCACCGCATTCGTACTGCTTAGTCTTCCAGCAGTTCTTCAGCCTGACCGAGGATGTTTTCCAGGGTGAAGCCGAACTCTTCGAACAGTGCCGAAGCCGGAGCCGATTCGCCGTAAGTGGTCATGCCGATCACGCGACCTTCCAGACCCACGTACTTGAACCAGAAGTCGGCGTGCGCCGCTTCGATCGCGATACGCGCGCCAACCTGCAACGGCAGCACGTCCTGCTTGTAGCCAGCGTCCTGAGCGTCGAACACGCTGGTGCACGGCATCGAAACAACGCGCACCTTGCGGCCCTGCTCGGTCAGCTTGTCATAAGCCTGAACCGCCAGACCCACTTCCGAACCGGTCGAAATCAGGATCAGCTCAGGCTCGCCTGCGCAGTCCTTCAGTACATAACCGCCACGGCTGATGGCGGCAATCTGGCCAGCATCGCGTTCCTGGTGTTGCAGGTTCTGACGCGAGAAGATCAGCGCCGAAGGGCCGTCCTTGCGCTCCAGAGCGTTTTTCCAGGCCACGGCCGATTCAACGGCATCGGCTGGACGCCAGGTGTCGAGGTTCGGTGTGGTACGCAGGCTGGTCAGTTGCTCGATCGGCTGGTGCGTCGGGCCGTCTTCGCCCAGACCGATGGAGTCGTGGGTGTAGACGTGGATGACTTGCTTCTTCATCAGCGCGGACATGCGCACGGCGTTGCGCGCGTATTCCATGAACATCAGGAAGGTCGCGCCGTAAGGCACCAGGCCGCCGTGCAGGGTCACGCCGTTCATGATCGCGGTCATGCCGAATTCGCGCACGCCGTAGTACATGTAGTTGCCGCTGGCATCTTCAGCGCTGACGCCTTTGCAACCTTTCCACAGGGTCAGGTTGGAACCGGCGAGGTCAGCCGAACCGCCGAGCAGTTCCGGCAACAGCGGGCCGAAGGCGTTCAGGGTGTTCTGGCTGGCTTTACGGCTGGCGATGGTTTCGCCTTTGGCCGCGACTTCAGCGATGTAGGCCGAGGCTTTTTCGGAGAAGTCAGCTGGCAGCTCACCGCTCAGACGACGGATCAGCTCGTTGGCTTCGGTCGGGAATGCAGCGGAGTAAGCAGCGAAACGCTGATCCCACTCGGCTTCGGCCGCGCGACCTTTTTCCTTGGCATCCCACTCGGCATAGATGTCGGCCGGGATTTCGAACGGGCCGTAATTCCAGTTCAGCGCCTGACGAGTCAGAGCAATTTCCGCGTCGCCCAATGGCGCGCCGTGGCAGTCTTCTTTGCCCTGCTTGTTCGGCGAACCGAAACCGATGGTGGTCTTGCAGCAGATCAGGGTCGGCAGCGGGCTCTTGCGAGCGGTTTCGATGGCAGTCTTGATCTCTTCCGGGTCGTGACCGTCAACGTTGCGGATCACTTGCCAGTTGTAGGCTTCGAAACGCTTCGGGGTGTCATCGGTGAACCAGCCTTCGACTTCGCCGTCGATGGAGATGCCGTTGTCATCGTAGAAAGCGATCAGCTTGCCGAGCTTGAGGGTGCCGGCCAGGGAGCAGACTTCGTGCG
>NZ_JBIVJB010000209.1:0-2664 GCF_044750025.1 Pseudomonas sp. NPDC088885
ACCGCCAACCGTTACGCGGTGAACAAGGAGCGCATGGTGCGTCTGTCCGAGTACAGCCGCGACTGCCTCGACGAATTGCGCGCCGAAACCGGCATCGCCTACGAAGGCCGCAGCCTTGGTACGACTCAGTTGTTCCGCACTCAGGCGCAGCTTGATGGCGCCGCGAAAGACATCGCCGTGCTGAAAGAATCCGGCGTGCCGTTTGAAGTCCTCGACCGCGCCGGCATTGCCCGCGTCGAGCCAGCGCTGGCGGGTGTCACTGACATCCTCGCCGGTGCCCTGCGCCTGCCGAACGATCAGACTGGCGACTGCCAGATGTTCACCACGCGTCTCGCCGAAATGGCCGTGAAGCTCGGTGTCGAATTCCGCTTCGGCCAGGACATCCAGAAACTCGATTACGCCGGTGATCGCATCAACGGTGTGTGGATCGACGGCAAGCTGGAAACCGCCGACCGCTACGTGCTGGCGCTCGGCAGCTACTCGCCGCAACTGCTCAAGCCGCTGGGCATCAAAGCCCCGGTGTATCCGCTCAAGGGTTACTCGCTGACCGTGCCGATCACCAACCCGGCGATGGCGCCGACTTCGACTATTCTCGACGAGACCTACAAGGTCGCGATCACCCGTTTCGACAACCGCATCCGCGTCGGCGGCATGGCCGAGATCGCCGGTTTTGACCTGTCGCTGAACCCGCGTCGCCGCGAAACCCTGGAGATGATCGTCAACGACCTTTATCCTCAGGGCGGCAATCTGGCCGAGGCAAGTTTTTGGACCGGTCTGCGTCCGACCACCCCGGACGGCACGCCGATCGTTGGCGCCACGCCGTTCAAGAACCTGTTCCTCAACACCGGTCACGGCACGCTGGGTTGGACCATGGCATGCGGTTCCGGTCGTTTGCTGGCCGACCTGATGGCGAAGAAAAAGCCACAGATCAGCGCCGAAGGCCTCGATATTTCCCGTTACGGCAACAAAATTCAGGAGTCCGCAAAACATGTCAATCCAGCGCCAGCTCACCAATGAGCGCATGAGTCAGATCGTCAGCCACAACGGCACCGTGTACTTGGCCGGGCAGGTCGGCGACGACTTCAATGCCGGGATTGAACAGCAGACCCGCGACGTTCTGGCCAATATCGAGCGCTTGCTTGATCTGGCCGGCACCGATAAGCAACACCTGTTGTCGGCAACGATTTACCTGAACGGCATCGATGAGCACTTCGCCGGGATGAACTCGGTGTGGGATCAGTGGCTGCCAAAAGGCGCCGCCCCGGCCCGCGCGACCGTTGAGGCGAAAATGGCTAAGCCGAGCATTCTGGTAGAGATCTCTATCGTCGCCGCGCTGCCGTAACTGTTGTAAAGATCCCTCTCCCGGCGCTGTTGGCGGTTCACGTCGTCAGTCGGCGCCGGTTTTTATTCCCATGACCGCCTAGAAGTCTGCCGCCATGCGTCCTGCCCGTGCCCTGATCGACCTTCAAGCCCTGCGTCACAACTACCGAATTGCCCGCGAAGTCACCGGCGCCAAGGCGCTGGCGGTGATCAAGGCCGATGCGTACGGCCATGGCGCGGTGCGCTGCGCTCAGGCGCTGGAAGCCGAGGCCGACGGTTTTGCCGTGGCTTGCATCGAAGAGGCTTTGGAGCTGCGCGCCGCTGGCATTCGTGCGCCGGTGTTGTTGCTGGAAGGCTTTTTTGAAGCTGATGAGCTGGCGCTGATCGTCGAGCATGATTTCTGGACGGTGGTGCACTCGCTTTGGCAGCTCGAAGCGATCGAGCAGGCAGCGCTGAGCAAGCCGATCACCGTGTGGCTGAAGCTCGATTCGGGCATGCACCGCGTCGGGTTGCATCCAAAGGATTATCCGGCGGCTTATCAGCGTCTGCTGGCCAGCGGCAAAGTGGCGAAAATTGTGTTGATGAGCCACTTCGCCCGCGCCGATGAACTGCACGCGCAGAGCAGCACCGAGCAAGTCGCGGTGTTTGAAGCGGCGCGTCAGGGGCTGGCGGCGGAAGTCAGCCTGCGCAACTCGCCCGCCGTACTCGGTTGGCCGCAGATCCACAGTGATTGGGTGCGTCCGGGCATCATGCTGTATGGCGCGACCCCGTTCGAAGAAGCCAACGCCGTGGCGGATCGTTTGCAACCGGTGATGACCTTGGAATCGAAAGTCATCTGCGTGCGTGAGCTGCCGGCCGGTGAGCCTGTCGGTTACGGCGCCAAATTCATCACCGACAAACCGATGCGCATCGGTGTGGTCGCCATGGGTTACGCCGACGGCTACCCGCGTCAGGCGCCGACCGGCACCCCGGTTTTGGTGGACGGTAAACGCAGTCGCATTATCGGTCGCGTGTCGATGGACATGCTATGCATCGATCTTACCGATGTGCCGGAAGCCGGTCTCGGTTCGACCGTTGAGCTCTGGGGGAAAAATATCCTCGCCAGTGAAGTGGCGAAGTGGGCCGACACCATCCCGTACCAGATCTTCTGCAACCTGCGCCGGGTGCCAAGGCTCTATTCCGAGGGTTGACGCCGCTGCGGGGGCCAAGTGTTGTAAATACTGAACGCTGTCGCCATGATAACGCTCAATATTCTTACAACATCAGGAGGCTCGCGCCTTGGACGTCGGTGAACGACTGCAATCGATCCGCAAGCTCAAAGGGCTTTCCCAGCGTGAACTCGCC
>NZ_JBIVJB010000210.1:0-2643 GCF_044750025.1 Pseudomonas sp. NPDC088885
AAACATACAAAAAACCAGATAACTACATGAATATCGAATACTCGAATTTTACGAGAAGCCAACTTCTGAGCGTAAGCGCAAAGCAGCAGCCGCTGTTAAGCGTCACGCCAAGAAAGTTCAGCGCGAACAGCGCCGCGCCGTTCGTCTGTACTAATACACAGACGTTCGTAGCAAGCTTCTTGCCTAAGCCCGGCTCTGAGCCGGGCTAATGGCATTTGCGTAAAACGCTTGATGCTTCAACGTCGAAGCCGCACACGCGACTAAGACGAATCTGCTTCACACGTCAGACCTGGCTCTTTTGCCAGCGGTGCACGTCTTTTCTGACGAGCCTTTCAAGGCTACTGACGAGCACACCCACTGATTCCTCTCACGACGATCAGCCCAAGGCACCTGCATGCGTGCCCGCTTTATTGAGCTATCCGAGGCCCTCAACCGGCCGTCAGCGGATTCAGCGCAACACTTTCAAATAGTCGAAGACTGATAGGTACTAACGTCAGTGGTTTTTCGGCAGATACACTTCCCGACAGCGATTACGCAGACGACACCGGTCGAGCCGCACTTTTTGCGTGCTTCAAACAACGACCCGCGTCCGGCAGCCTTACGCATCGGACTTATTGCAGCGCAGACGACGAGAATGCCATGGCCGGGCTAATTCCCCAGAGCTTCATTGACGACCTGCTGAACCGCACCGACATCGTCGATGTGGTCAGTTCGCGCGTGCAATTGAAGAAGGCCGGCAAGAACTACACCGCCTGTTGCCCGTTTCACAAAGAGAAAACCCCGTCGTTCAGCGTCAGCCCCGACAAGCAGTTCTATTACTGCTTCGGCTGCGGCGCCGGCGGTAATGCCCTCGGCTTTCTCATGGATCACGACAACCTGGATTTCCCCCAGGCCATCGAAGATCTGGCGAAAGCCGCCGGCATGGAAATCCCCCGCGAAGAAAGCGGCCGCGAGCGCAAGCCACGGCAACCGACTGATTCGCCGCTCTATCCGTTGCTCACTGCCGCTGCCGATTTTTACAAGCAGGCCCTCAAGAGCCACCCCGCGCGCAAAGCTGCCGTGGATTACCTCAAGGGTCGCGGCCTAACCGGCGAGATCGCCCGGGATTTCGGCCTCGGCTTCGCGCCGCCAGGCTGGGATAACCTGTTCAAACATTTGAGCAGCGACACCCTTCAGCAAAAAGCCATGATCGACGCCGGGCTGCTGATCGAGAACGCCGAAACCGGCAAACGCTATGACCGCTTCCGCGATCGCGTGATGTTCCCGATACGCGACACCCGCGGCCGTATCATCGCCTTCGGTGGCCGCGTACTCGGCGACGACAAGCCCAAGTACCTGAACTCCCCGGAAACCCCGGTTTTCCATAAAGGTCAGGAACTCTACGGCCTTTATGAAGCACGCAAGAACAACCGCAACCTCGACGAAATCATCGTCGTCGAAGGTTATATGGACGTCATCGCGCTCGCCCAACAAGGCTTGAAGAATGCCGTCGCGACGCTGGGCACCGCGACCAGCGAAGAACATTTGAAGCGCCTGTTTCGCGTCGTACCGAACGTGTTGTTCTGTTTCGACGGCGACCAGGCTGGCCGCAACGCCGCGTGGCGCGCACTCGAAGCAACGCTGTCGAGCCTGCAGGACGGGCGTCGCGCACGCTTTTTGTTTCTGCCCGAAGGCGAAGACCCGGATACGCTGGTTCGCGCTGAAGGCACCGATGCCTTCAAGGCGCGCATCAATCAGCACGCTCAGCCGCTGGCCGACTATTTCTTCCAGCAACTGACCGAAGAGTCCGACCCGCGCTCGCTCGAGGGCAAGGCGCATATGGCCACCCTCGCCGCACCGTTGATCGACAAAGTGCCGGACGCCAACCTGCGCATCCTGATGCGTCAGCGCCTGACCGAAATCACCGGCCTGAGCAGCGAAACTGTCAGTCAGCTGGCGCAAAATGCGCCGCAGGAAGCGCCGCCCGCTTACGACCCGGGCATCAATTACGACGCAATGCCGGACTACAGCGACTACCATCAGCCGCAGGCACAGGACATGTATGTGCCGCAGCAGGAGTGGACGCCGAAGAAACCTGGCGCTGGCGGCAAGAAGTGGGACAAGAAGCCCTGGGATAAAAACGGCAAGCGTGGCGGCGATCGCGACCAGCAACGCCCGCGCACGCCGATTGGCGTCGAATCGCCAACCCTGACCGCCCTGCGCACACTGCTCCATCACCCGCAACTGGCCGAGCGCGTCGAAGATGCCGGGCACATTGCGGACGAGAATCAGACCAACGCCCAGCTGCTTGTGGCGCTGCTCGAAGCCGTACAGAAGAATCCCAAGCTAAACTCATTTCAGTTGATCGCGCGATGGCACGGCACTGAACAGGGTCGATTGCTCAAGGCATTGGCAGAAAAGGAGTGGTTGATTGACGGAGATAACCTTGAACAACAGTTTTTCGACACCATTACTAGCTTGTCAGCCCGCCAACGCGAGCGAAATCTTGAACAGTTACTCAGGAAAGCCCGTCAAAGCGAACTGAGTATTGAAGAGAAAAATCAACTGCGCGACCTTCTAAGTCGCAATGTTTCCGCATCAAACCCGACCTCAACTGGCGCGTGAGGTCATAGCTCAGGTATAATCCTCGGCTTGTTTTTTGCC
>NZ_JBIVJB010000211.1:0-2595 GCF_044750025.1 Pseudomonas sp. NPDC088885
TCGGTCCCCGCAGCATTGTTCAGGCCAGCCTTGCTTGCCTTTCTGCTACGCCCTCGCTGCACCTGACCCTCGTCGGTCAACCCTCCCTTCTTGAAGAATTGATCCACGGCCAATCGGCTGCCGATCGCGCGCGCCTGACGATTGTGGGTGCCAGCGAAGTCATCACCATGGACGAAAAACCGACTCAAGCCCTGCGTGGCAAGCCGGACTCGTCGATGCGTGTCGCCCTGGAGCTGGTGCGTGATGGCAAGGCGCAAGCCTGTGTCAGTGCCGGCAATACCGGTGCGTTGATGGCGCTGTCGCGATTTGTGCTGAAGACCTTGCCGGGTATTGATCGCCCGGCGATGGTGGCGGCAATTCCGACGCAGAAGGGTTTTTGCCAGTTGCTCGATCTGGGCGCCAATGTCGATTGCAGTGCCGAGCATCTGCTGCAATTTGCGGTAATGGGTTCGGTGGCGGCGCAGACGCTGGGGATCAATCGTCCGCGTGTGGCGCTGCTGAATATCGGCACTGAAGACATCAAGGGTAACCAGCAGGTCAAACTGGCGGCGACGTTGTTGCAGGCTGCTCGTGGCATCAACTACATCGGCTTCATTGAAGGCGACGGGTTGTATCGCGGCGAGGCGGATGTGGTGGTGTGCGACGGTTTCGTAGGCAATATTCTGCTCAAATCCAGCGAAGGCCTGGCGACGATGATTGCTGCGCGCATCGAGGCGCTGTTCAAAAAGAATCTGGCGTCCCGTGCGGTGGGTGCGTTGGCGCTGCCATTGATGAAGCGTTTGCAGGCTGATCTGGCGCCGGCGCGACACAATGGCGCAAGCTTTCTCGGCTTGCAGGGCATCGTCGTGAAAAGTCACGGTTCGGCCGGTGTTCAGGGCTTCCAGAGTGCGATCCAGCGTGCGCTGATCGAGATTCAAGAGAACTTGCCCGAGCGTCTCCACGGTCGTCTGGAGGATTTGTTGTCTTAGGCGTTTTCGTCGGACAATGCTTAAATGTGACCGCCCGGTTCAAAGGGCCATCCAACTGTCAGTTTCTTGCGTCCCCAAGCGGGGCGTCATTATCCGACGACAAGATCATTAGGGGCTTGTTACATGTCTGCTTCCCTCGCATTCGTCTTTCCAGGACAGGGTTCGCAGTCCCTCGGCATGCTGGCCGAGCTGGGCGCGCAATACCCGCTGATCCTCGAAACATTCCAAGAAGCCTCCGCTGCTCTGGGCTATGACCTTTGGGCACTGACCCAGCAGGGCCCGGAAGAGCTGCTCAATCAAACCGATAAAACCCAACCGGCCATTCTGACCGCTTCGATCGCCCTGTGGCGTCTGTGGCTGGCAGAAGGTGGCGCGCGTCCGGCCTTTGTTGCCGGTCACAGCCTGGGTGAATACAGCGCGCTGGTTGCCGCTGGCAGCCTGACGCTGGCTGACGCGGTGAAGCTCGTTGAGCGCCGTGGCCAGCTGATGCAGGAAGCGGTTCCGGCCGGGCAGGGTGGCATGGCCGCCATCCTCGGTCTGGAAGACGCTGACGTGCTGGCAGCCTGTGCCGAAGCTGCGCAAGGTGAAGTGGTCAGCGCCGTCAACTTCAACTCGCCTGGCCAAGTCGTTATCGCCGGTGCCAAGGCTGCCGTTGAGCGCGCCATCGAAGGCTGCAAGGCTCGTGGTGCCAAGCGCGCGATGCCGCTGCCGGTGAGCGTGCCGTCGCACTGCGAATTGATGCGTCCGGCCGCCGAGCGCTTTGCCGAATCCATCGCCGCTATTAACTGGCAGGCGCCGCAGATTCCGGTGGTACAGAACGTCAGCGCGCAAGTGCCGGCTGATCTGGAAACCCTCAAGCGTGATCTGCTCGAACAACTCTACAAGCCAGTGCGCTGGGTTGAATCGGTACAGACACTGGCTGCCAAGGGCGCGACCAATCTGGTCGAATGCGGCCCGGGCAAAGTCCTCGCCGGTCTGAACAAACGTTGCGCTGAAGGCGTGGCGACTTCCAACCTCAATACCCCAGACGCTTTCGCTGCCGCTCGCGCAGCGCAAGCCTGAATCAGGAGAAACTTGCATGAGTCTGCAAGGTAAAGTTGCACTGGTCACCGGTGCAAGCCGTGGCATTGGCCAGGCCATCGCGCTGGAACTGGGTCGTCAGGGCGCCATCGTTATTGGCACCGCGACCTCGGCTTCGGGTGCTGAGCGCATTGCTGCGACCCTGAAGGAAAACGGTATTCAGGGCACTGGCCTTGAGCTGAACGTGACCAGCGATGAATCGGTCAGTGCAGTGCTGGCGAGCATTCAGGAGCAGTTCGGTGCGCCAGTGGCGATCCTGGTCAATAATGCCGGCATCACCCGCGATAACCTGATGATGCGCATGAAAGACGATGAGTGGTACGACGTGATCGATACCAACCTGAACAGTCTATTCCGCCTGTCCAAGGGCGTTCTGCGCGGCATGACCAAGGCGCGCTGGGGTCGAATTATCAGTATTGGCTCGGTAGTGGGTGCCATGGGCAACGCTGGCCAAGTAAACTATGCAGCCGCCAAGGCCGGTCTGGAAGGTTTCAGCCGTGCCATGGCGCGTGAAGTCGGTTCGCGTTCGATTACGGTCAACTCGGTA
>NZ_JBIVJB010000212.1:0-2586 GCF_044750025.1 Pseudomonas sp. NPDC088885
CGTCATGAAAAACCCTAGAAGTCTGCGTTAAAGCGGTCCGAGCCGCCGGGGGAAGCGAAGGAAGGCCGAAGCCCCCGATCACCTGCATTAATCACAGTGCACCTTTCAAAAAAAACCGCCGCGTTGGGACAGACCGGCAGATGAAACACCGGTACGTTGCTCGCTACACATTTTTTGGAATCGCCCAGCAAAGACTGCTTGGTAATCGGCAACTCCTGCAATTCAGGCGAATCCACAGAAGTTGTATCAAGAAGGGAGCGTAGTCTACCGGAATGCTCCTTTCAGCTCAAACCCAGATCTTCGCCTGTTGGCTGCCAATGCAATTTCCAGCCGTCCTGCCCATTGCCATCAAGCCCCGGCAGGTTCGCCACCGCGAGCAATTCGTCACCGCGAAACAGCAGCGGCAATCTGCCACGCACAAAACCCGGCACCGCGCGCTCATTGAGCAGGCGTTTGAGATCGCGATGACCGCGATCCGCCAAATGCATCACTTCGCCGCCCTGACGATAGGCGATACGCAATGATCCGCAAGGAGTATGCCCAGCGAACATGACACGGCCGTTATCGGCCAAGCGTAGCGTTGACGACGGTGCTTGCCAGTCGGCGCCGATCATCGGCGTGCGCAACCAGTGGCCGCTGAGCCACCACAACCGTCCGGCGCTGCGATGCAATTCGCCATTGGCCAGACGCCAGACGGGTGATGCATCGGGAGCGGCTTCGCAGAGATCCGTCCAACCCGACCAATGGTCGCTATCCGGCAGTTGGGTGAAGGGTTCGAGCCAATGGCTGATCGCGTTGCGTTGACGGGCGGCGGATAGTGCGGCGAGTGGCGCCAGTTCCAGCGACGGCAAACCCAGCCATTCGAAATCGTGCGGGGTGTTCGCCTGCGCCAGATCGATCTGCGCCAGTTCATCGAGCAGCCCCTGCGCCTCACGCAGATGCGCGACGCTGCGGGCCATGCTCGCTTGCGCTTGCGGCCAGCGCCCGGTCAGCAGCGGCATGACCTGATGGCGCAGATAGTTGCGTGAGAATTGCCGATCCTGATTGGACGGGTCTTCGATCCAGGTCAATTGATGTGACTGCGCGTACGCTTCCAGTTCGGCGCGGGAGATGTCCAGCAGCGGCCGAACCAGCGTGCCCTGCCCCACCGGCCGCTGCGCCGGCATCGCGGACAATCCGCGTACACCGGCGCCGCGCAACAGGCGAAATAACAGCGTTTCCGCCTGATCATCGCGATGCTGACCAGTGAGCAGGACGCTATCGGCTTGCGTCAGCGAACTGAACACCGCGTAACGCGCATCCCGGGCCGCCCGCTCCAGACTCGCGCCCGGTTGCACCTTCACCCGCTCGATCAGCAGGGGCACACCCAGCGCATCGCAAACGGACTGACAATGTTGCGGCCACGCATCAGCCGCAGCCTGAAGGCCGTGATGGATATGGACAGCGCCTAGCTGCGGGAGGGATTCGGATTCTGCCAGAGAGGCCAGCAGATGCAGCAGGACGGTGGAGTCGAGACCACCGGAGAAGGCGATACGCCAATGAGCGGCATTGCGCCAAGGCTCAAGGTTCAGCAGAAGCCGGGACGGCAAATCCATCGAACGCTGACTCATATCCGCCTCTATGCCCCAATCAAATGTGGGAGCGGGCTTGCTCGCGAAGGCGTCTCAACATTCAACACATTCGTCGACTGTGATACCGCTTTCGCGAGCAAGCCCGCTCCCACATGGGTATTGCGTTCGACTTAGAGGCCGTAGCTCATCAGTCGATCATAACGGCGCTTCAACAGCGCTTCGTTATCGAACTTCTTCAGCATCGCCAGTTGCGAGCTCAGCTCGGCACGGATCGAGGCAGCGGCAGTCGCCGGATCACGGTGGGCGCCGCCCAGAGGCTCGCCAATCACCTTGTCGACAATGCCCAGGCCTTTCAGACGCTCAGCGGTGATGCCCATCGCTTCAGCAGCATCCGGCGCTTTTTCGGCGGTTTTCCACAGAATCGATGCACAACCTTCCGGCGAGATCACCGCGTAGGTCGAGTACTGCAGCATGTTCAACTGATCGCAAACGCCAATCGCCAGTGCACCGCCGGAACCACCTTCACCGATAACGGTGGCGATAATCGGGGTTTTCAGGCGCGACATCACACGCAGGTTCCAGGCGATCGCTTCGCTCTGGTTGCGCTCTTCAGCGTCGATCCCAGGGTAAGCGCCCGGGGTGTCGATGAAGGTCAGGATCGGCATTTTGAAACGCTCGGCCATCTCCATCAGACGGCAGGCCTTGCGGTAGCCTTCCGGACGCGGCATGCCGAAGTTGCGGCGAACCTTCTCGCGCACTTCGCGGCCTTTCTGGTGACCGATGATCATCACCGGCTGGTCTTCCAGACGGGCGATACCGCCAACGATGGCGGCGTCGTCAGAGAAGTGACGGTCGCCGTGCAGTTCGTCGAACTCGGTGAAGATGTGCTCGATGTAGTCGAGGGTGTACGGGCGTTTCGGGTGACGCGCCAGGCGTGCGATCTGCCAACTGGTCAGCTTGCCGAAGATGTCCTCGGTCAGCGTTTTGCTCTTGTCCTGCAGGCGGGAGATCTCAT
>NZ_JBIVJB010000213.1:0-2557 GCF_044750025.1 Pseudomonas sp. NPDC088885
CCGTCGTCGCGGCCACAACGAAGCTGACGAGCCAAGCGGCACCCAGCCTCTGATGTATCAGCAGATCACCAAACAGCGCACCACCCGTGAGCTGTACGCTGATCGTCTGACCCAGGGCGGTGTGCTCGACGCTGAGCGTGTTCAGTCGAAAGTCGACGAATACCGCAACGCGCTGGACAACGGTCTGCACGTCGTGAAGTCGCTGGTCAAAGAGCCGAACAAAGAGTTGTTCGTGGACTGGCGTCCGTATCTGGGCCACGCCTGGACTGCGCGTCACGACACGCGTTTCGATCTGAAAACCCTGCAAGAACTGTCCGCCAAGCTGCTGGAAATTCCGGACGGCTTCGTGGTACAGCGTCAGGTCGCGAAGATCTACGAAGACCGTCAGAAAATGCAAGCCGGCGGCCTGCCGATCAACTGGGGTTACGCCGAAACCATGGCGTACGCGACCCTGGCGTTTGAAGGTCACCCGATTCGCATGACTGGTCAGGACATCGGCCGCGGTACGTTCTCGCACCGTCACGCTATGTTGCACAACCAGAAAGACGCGGGCACCTACATTCCGCTGGCGCACTTGTACGACGGTCAGCCACGCTTTGACCTGTACGACTCGTTCCTGTCGGAAGAAGCGGTACTGGCATTCGAATACGGTTACTCGACCACCACGCCGGACGCGCTGGTGATCTGGGAAGCCCAGTTCGGTGACTTTGCCAACGGTGCACAGGTTGTGATCGACCAGTTCATCACCAGCGGCGAGCACAAGTGGGGCCGTCTCTGCGGTCTGACCATGTTGCTGCCACACGGTTACGAAGGTCAGGGCCCTGAGCACAGCTCGGCACGTCTTGAGCGTTACCTGCAACTGTGCGCCGAGCACAACATTCAGGTGGCTGTACCGACCACGCCAGCACAGATCTACCACTTGCTGCGTCGTCAGGTAATTCGTCCGCTGCGCAAACCGTTGATCGTGCTGACGCCGAAGTCGCTGCTGCGCCACAAGCTGGCCATCTCGACTCTGGAAGATCTGGCCGAAGGTTCGTTCCAGACCGTGATCCCGGAAATCGATACTCTGGACCCGAAAAAGGTCGAGCGTGTTGTTCTGTGTAGCGGCAAGGTCTACTACGACCTGCTGGAAAAACGCCGTGCCGAAGGCCGTGAAGATATCGCCATCGTGCGTATCGAGCAGCTGTATCCATTCCCTGAGGACGACTTGAAAGAAGTCCTGGCTCCGTACACCAACGTCAAAAATGCCGTTTGGTGTCAGGAAGAGCCGATGAACCAGGGCGCCTGGTACTGCAGCCAGCACCACCTGCGTCGCAGCATCGGTAACCTCGACAAGTCTCTCGTACTTGAGTACGCGGGCCGTGAGGCTTCTGCTGCCCCAGCTTGTGGTTACGCATCGATGCACGCCGAGCAGCAGGAAAAACTCCTGCAAGCCGCGTTTACCATTTAATGCCTTCGCGCACCTGAAACCGAATTTAAGGAACTACAGATAATGGCTATCGAGATCAAAGCCCCCACTTTCCCGGAATCGGTTGCCGATGGCACCGTTGCCACCTGGCACAAACAACCGGGCGACGCCGTCAAGCGTGACGACCTGATCGTCGACATCGAAACTGACAAAGTCGTACTGGAAGTTCTGGCGACCGCCGACGGCGTGCTGGGCGCAATCGTCAAGAACGAAGGCGACACCGTTCTGTCCGACGAAGTGCTGGGCTCCATCGAAGCGGGCGGCGCTGCTGCCGCTGCTCCAGCCGCCGCTGCTGCTCCGGCCGCTGCTGCCGCTGCACCGGCTGCTGCCGAGGGCGAAGACGATCCTGTTGCTGCACCGGCTGCGCGCAAGCTGGCTGAAGAAAACGGCATCAACATCGCTTCCGTTGCCGGCACCGGCAAAGGCGGTCGTGTGACCAAGGAAGACGTAGTCGCTGCTGTAGCTGCCAAGAAAGCCGCTCCGGCTGCCGCGCCTGCCAAGGCTGCTGCTCCTTCGGCCGCCGCTCCTGTGTTCGCCGCTGGCGACCGCATCGAGAAGCGCGTACCGATGACCCGCGTGCGTGCCACCGTGGCCAAGCGTCTGGTTGAAGCTCAGTCGAACATGGCGATGCTGACCACTTTCAACGAAGTCGACATGACTGAAGTCATGGCCCTGCGTTCGAAGTACAAGGATCTGTTCGAGAAGTCCCACAACGGCGTACGCCTGGGCTTCATGTCGTTCTTCGTTAAAGCAGCGACCGAAGCGCTGAAACGCTTCCCGGCTGTTAACGCATCGATCGACGGCGCTGACATCGTTTACCACGGCTACGCTGACATCGGCGTTGCCGTTTCCAGCGACCGCGGTCTGGTTGTTCCGGTTCTGCGTAACGCCGAACTGATGAGCCTGGCTGAAATCGAAGGCGGCATCGCAACATTCGGCAAAAAAGCCCGTGACGGCAAACTGTCGATGGACGAGATGACCGGTGGTACCTTCACCATCACCAACGGTGGTACCTTCGGTTCGATGATGTCGACCCCGATCGTCAACCCGCCGCAGGCAGCGATTCTGGGCATGCACAACATCATCCAG
>NZ_JBIVJB010000214.1:0-2519 GCF_044750025.1 Pseudomonas sp. NPDC088885
GCTCGAGCGGTTGCAACATCTCCCCGGGCGAGAGTTACGGTGAACTGCGTCGCATCGAAAACCGTTTCAACGGTTCGGTGAACCAGTACTTCCTGTGCGACCGTGGCCGTTTCGGTTATGGCTACGTCAACCGCACCGACCGTCCACGTCAGCCGCTGCTGGCCGACGGCACCAAGCTCGGTCTGGACGCCGCACTGGATAAAGCCGCTGACCTGCTGCGCGGTCGCAATATCGTCGGTATCGGTTCGTCGCGTGCCAGCCTCGAAAGCAACTACGCGTTGCGCGAACTGGTTGGCGCCGAGCACTTCTACTCGGGTATCGAAGCGTCCGAACTGGAACGCATCCGTCTGGTCTTGCAAGTGCTGAACGACAGCCCGCTGCCTGTGCCGAACATGCGCGACATCGAAGACCACGATGCGATCTTCGTCCTCGGCGAAGACCTGACCCAGACCGCCGCTCGTATGGCGCTGTCGCTGCGTCAATCGGTCAAAGGCAAAGCTGAAGACATGGCCGAAGCCATGCGCGTTCAGCCTTGGCTGGATGCTGCGGTGAAGAACATCGGTCAGCACGCGCTGAACCCGCTGTTCATCGCCAGCCTGGCGGAAACCAAGCTCGACGACATCGCTGAAGAATGCGTACACGCTGCTCCGGACGACCTGGCGCGCATCGGTTTCGCCGTTGCTCACGCACTGGACGCCAGCGCCCCGGCCGTTGAAGGTCTGGACGCCGAAGCACTGGAACTGGCTCAGCGCATTGCCGACGCCCTGCTCGCGGCCAAACGTCCGCTGATCATCGCCGGTACTTCGCTGGGCTCCAAAGCCCTGATCGAAGCCGCCGCGAACATCGCCAAAGCACTGAAACTGCGCGAGAAGAACGGTTCGATCAGCCTGATCGTGCCGGAAGCCAACAGCCTCGGTCTGGCCATGCTCGGTGGCGAATCGGTCGACGCGGCGCTGCAAGCCGTCATCGACGGCAAGGCTGACGCGATCGTCGTGCTGGAAAACGATCTGTTCACCCGCACCGCCAAAGACAAGGTCGATGCCGCACTGAACGCTGCGAAAGTGGTGATCGTTGCTGATCATCAGAAGACCGCGACCACCGACCGCGCGCACCTGGTTCTGCCAGCCGCAAGCTTCGCTGAAGGCGACGGTACGCTGGTCAGCCAGGAAGGTCGCGCCCAGCGCTTCTTCCAGGTTTTCGATCCGCAATACCTCGACGCGAGCATTCTGGTTCACGAAGGCTGGCGCTGGCTGCACGCCCTGCGCGCGACCCTGCTGAACCAGCCGATCGACTGGACGCAACTCGACCACGTCACCGCTGCCGTTGCTTCGAGCACCGCGCAACTGGCGCGTATCGTCGACGCAGCACCGTCGGCGGCGTTCCGTATCAAGGGTCTGAAACTGGCGCGTGAGCCGCTGCGTTACTCCGGTCGCACCGCAATGCGCGCCGACATCAGCGTTCACGAACCACGCACCCCGCAAGACAAAGACACCGCGTTCGCCTTCTCCATGGAAGGTTACTCGGGTTCGGTTGAGCCGCGTCAGCAGGTTCCTTTCGCCTGGTCTCCGGGCTGGAACTCGCCACAAGCGTGGAACAAGTTCCAGGACGAAGTCGGTGGTCACATCCGTGCTGGCGACCCGGGCACCCGCCTGATCGAAAGCACTGGCGATTCGCTGAACTGGTTCGCTGCAGCACCGCGTGCGTTCAACCCGGCAGCGGGCACCTGGCAAGCCGTGCCGTTCTTCCACCTGTTCGGCAGCGAAGAAAACTCTTCGAAAGCCGCACCGGTTCAAGAGCGCATTCCGGCCGCTTACGTGGCACTGGCGAAATCCGAAGCGGATCGTCTGGGCGTCAACGACGGTGCATTGCTGAGCCTGAACGTGGCCGGTCAGACCCTGCGTCTGCCGCTGCGTATCAATGAAGAACTGGGCGCCGGTCTGGTGGCATTGCCTGCGGGCATCGCCGGCATTCCACCGGCATTCGCCGGCGTATCCGTCGACGGTCTGCAGGAGGCAGCGCAATGACCTGGTTCACCCCTGAAGTGATCGATGTGATCCTGACGGTCATCAAAGCCATCGTCATTCTGTTGGCCGTGGTGGTCGCCGGTGCGTTGCTCAGCTTTGTCGAACGTCGCCTGCTGGGCTGGTGGCAGGACCGTTACGGTCCGAACCGCGTTGGCCCGTTTGGCATGTTCCAGATCGCCGCCGACATGCTGAAGATGTTCTTCAAGGAAGACTGGACGCCGCCGTTTGCCGACAAAGTGATCTTCACTTTGGCGCCGGTGGTGGCCATGTCCGCCTTGCTGATCGCGTTTGCGATCATCCCGATCACCCCGACCTGGGGCGTCGCGGATCTGAACATCGGCTTGCTGTTCTTCTTCGCCATGGCCGGTCTGTCGGTCTACGCGGTGTTGTTCGCCGGCTGGTCGAGTAACAACAAGTTCGCCCTGCTCGGCGCCCTGCGTGCTTCGGCGCAGACCGTGTCCTACGAAGTGTTCATGGGCCTGGCCCTGATGGGCA
>NZ_JBIVJB010000215.1:0-2458 GCF_044750025.1 Pseudomonas sp. NPDC088885
AGCATGACCTTGGTCGCCAGCTCGCGATTCAGGTTAAAAAACACCTCGAGCACTTCGACGACGAAATCCATCGGTGTGTAGTCATCGTTGAACAAAACCACCTTGTACATCGGCGGCGCCTGTAATGCAGGCTTTGCTTCCTGAACAGCAACGCCCGCCGAACCGTCGTCGTGTTCCTCCGGGTGATCCTTTTGGAAAGTCGGGCGATCCTGATTGAATGTTAGTCGAATCTGGCTGATTGCATGCATGGAAAGAAAGGTTCGTCAGTTGTGCAAATACAGTGGTGGGGGCGGTTGTACACGTTTTCAACTCCGACTGCCCGGTCACCTTGACTATCGGGAAAACGGTGTTACAACCAATAGAGCCCACAGTGGGTAAAAAAGATCCGCGGAGTCAATCCTTTTAACGGATTAGATTGCGGATGAATTGGATGATACTCCAGCGATGGAATCTGTTGCAGAGGGATTTGAGCATGGCAGGCGTCAAGGTCAGCGGTAAGGTCAAATGGTTCAACAATGCCAAGGGTTTTGGATTCATTAACGAGGACAGCCAGACAGAAGACCTGTTTGCCCATTACTCGGCGATCCAGATGGATGGTTACAAAACCCTGAAGGCCGGCCAAGAGGTGTACTTCGAACTTATTCAAGGCCCCAAAGGCCTGCACGCCATCGCGATTCAGGACAAAAAAACAGTGGATGACGCAGTTGGTGCAGCAGCGGCCGCAGCCGCCGCTACCAGCCAAGCCGCAGTCGTGAGCTGAGCAACCCTCGCCCAAGACGTCCGGCCATAAAAAAACCGCCTGACTCAATTCATCGAGTCAGGCGGTTTTTGTGTGCCTGCGTTTTACATGTGCGAGATCAGCGCATCACCGAAGCCCGAAGACGACACCAGTTTGGCCCCATCCATCAGACGCTCGAAGTCATAGGTCACGGTTTTGGCCGAGATAGCGCCGTTAGTGCCCTTGATGATCAGATCCGCCGCTTCCGTCCAGCCCATGTGGCGCAGCATCATTTCCGCCGAGAGAATCAGCGAACCCGGGTTGACCTGATCCTTGCCGGCATACTTCGGCGCGGTACCGTGGGTGGCTTCGAACATCGCCACGGTGTCGGACAGGTTGGCGCCCGGCGCGATGCCGATACCGCCCACTTCTGCCGCCAGGGCATCGGAGAGGTAGTCACCGTTGAGGTTGAGGGTCGCGATCACATCGTATTCGGCCGGGCGCAGCAGGATCTGCTGGAGCATGGCGTCGGCGATGGCGTCTTTGACCACAACGTTCTTGCCGGTTTTCGGGTTTTTGAACTGCATCCACGGGCCGCCGTCGAGCAGGGTCGCGCCGAATTCTTCAGCGGCTACTTCGTAGGCCCACTCTTTGAAGGCACCTTCGGTGAACTTCATGATGTTGCCTTTGTGCACGATGGTCAGCGAATCGCGGTCGTTATCGACCACATATTGCAGAGCCTTGCGCGCCAGACGCTTGGTGCCTTCCAGCGAAACCGGCTTGACGCCGATGCCGCAGTTTTCGTCGAAACGGATCTTGGTGACGCCCATTTCTTCTTTAAGGAATTTGATGACCTTGGTGGCTTCCGGCGAACCGGCCTTCCACTCAATGCCGGCATAGATGTCTTCGGAGTTCTCGCGGAAGATGGTCATGTCGACGTCGCCAGGCTTTTTCACCGGGCTTGGTACGCCTTCGAACCAGCGCACCGGGCGCAGGCAGACGTACAGGTCGAGCTGCTGACGCAGGGCCACGTTCAGCGAACGGATGCCGCCACCGACTGGCGTGGTCAGCGGGCCTTTGATGGAAACCACGTAATCCTTGACCGCGTCCAGGGTTTCCTGAGGCAGCCAGGTGTCCTGATCGTAAACCTGAGTGGCTTTTTCCCCGGCGAAGACTTCCATCCAGGAAATCTTGCGTTTACCGCCGTATGCCTTTTGAACTGCAGCATCGACAACCTTGATCATCACCGGGCTGATGTCGACACCAATGCCGTCACCTTCGATGAAGGGGATGATCGGGTTATCAGGAACATTGAGAGAATGGTCTGCATTGACGGTGATTTTGTCGCCGACGGCTGGAACCTGAATCTTCTTGTAACCCATGCTGAACTCCATTGTTTGGATTGAACATCTGGCTTGGTTCGAGCGTAACCCAGTTAAATCAACACGCAAACCCTCTGTTCGCGGCGCAGGCACATCTGGTTTCGTACAAGCCTGAAAGCAAAGGGAAAAGCGCCAAACTCAAGCATTCGCAACGACTCTACGCCCCACCCTGCCCTGCGACCTTTAGACCAATGGACGAGAATCGTTGCATATGAACCATCGGCAGATTGCCAGCTACCTATGTATAATGCCCGCCGCTGACCACAGGGTCACGACGGTTGGCCTCTCTAGAACGAGACTTTCCGCCTGTTTGGTCTGGTTGTTACCGCAGCCTGACTGCTTGACGCTCTACTGATGC
>NZ_JBIVJB010000216.1:0-2452 GCF_044750025.1 Pseudomonas sp. NPDC088885
CAACGCTTCGGAGGCGAATCGCCAACTGGCGCTGACGGCATCTTCCGCCGCGTACGTCACTTCCTTATCGTGGCGTTCAACCTTTGTTCGAGCGTGGTGAGGATATTTTGCGTCGTCGAATTCACCTCATCGTCATTAAGAGTGCGCGATGGATGCTGCCAGGTCAAGCCAACTGCAAGGCTTTTTCTATCAGGATCAATGCCTTTACCCTGATATACGTCAAACAGCCTGAGATCTGTGAGCCATTCGCCTGCATTTTCACGGATTACGTCCAGTACTGCCGAGGCCGCGACGTCTTTGTGTGCAATTAATGCAAGGTCACGACGCACTTCAGGAAAGCGCGACAACTCGTGGAATTTCGGCATTTTACCGAGTGCCACTTCAGCCAGAACCAGCTCGAAAACGAAGACTGGACGATCCAGACCCAAGGCTTTCGACAATTCCGGGTGAATGGCGCCGATGAAACCGACTTCACGCCCTTCTCGTTCGATGCGCGCGGTTTGACCCGGGTGCAGCGCCGGGTGTTTGCCCGGTGCGAAAGTGAACGAATCCAGTGCACCGGCAAAACCCAGTACCGCTTCCACGTCAGCTTTGACGTCGAAGAAGTCGATGGTGTCGCGACCTTGTGCCCAGCCTTCCGGCAGACGGCTACCGCAGACAACACCCGACAACATCGGCTCTTGCTTCAAACCTTCGAGCTGACCGACGAAGCGCAGACCGCTTTCGAACAGACGCACGCGATCTTGCTGACGATTGAGGTTGTGCTGCAGCGCCTTGACCAGACCCGGCCAAAGCGACGAGCGCATGGCAGCCATGTCGTTGGAGATCGGATTGGCCAGCAACAGCGGCTCGACGCCTGGATTGAACAGTTCGAACTGGCGTGGATCGATGAAGCTGTAGGTGATCGCTTCCTGATAACCACGAGCCACCAGCAGACGACGCAGTTCCGGCAGATCGCTACGCGCTTCAGCCTTGGCTTGCGGCGCGAGACGCGCTTGCGGGTAACGAACCGGAAGACGGTTGTAACCGTACAGGCGAGCCAGTTCTTCGATCAGATCGACTTCAAGGCTGATGTCGAAGCGATGGCTTGGCACTTCTACACGCCATTGGTCAGCGCCGTCGGCGGTAATGCCCAGACCCAGGCCGCTGAGCAGACGCTCAACCTGAGCCGAATCCATTTCCATGCCGAGCATCTGGGTGATGCGCTGCGAACGCAGGGTGATCGGCGCGATCGACGGCAGGTGCTGCTCGCTGACGGTCTCGATGATCGGGCCGGCTTCGCCGCCAGTGATTTCCAGCAGCAGGCCAGTGGCGCGCTCCATGGCTTCACGGGCCAGTTGCCAGTCAACGCCACGCTCGTAGCGGTGCGACGCATCGGTGTGCAGACCATAGGAACGAGCCTTGCCCGCTACAGCGATCTGGTCGAAGAAAGCACTTTCCAGAAACACGTCGCGAGTGGTCGCGGAAACACCGCTGTGCTCGCCACCCATCACACCGGCAATCGCCAGAGCGCGAGTGTGGTCGGCAATCACCAGCGTATCGCTACGCAGGCTGACTTCCTGACCGTCGAGCAGTACCAGCTTCTCGCCCTCTTCCGCCATGCGCACACGGATGCCGCCATTGATTTCGGCGAGATCGAAAGCGTGCAGCGGCTGACCCAGCTCGAGCATCACGTAGTTGGTGATGTCGACGGCAGCGTCGATGCTGCGCACGTCGGCACGACGCAGACGCTCAACCATCCACAGCGGCGTAGGCTTGGACAGGTCGACGTTACGGATCACGCGACCGAGGTAACGCGGGCATGCAGCCGGCGCCAGCACTTCGACCGAACGCACTTCGTCGTGCACGGCAGCTACGGCCGGCACTACTGGACGGGTGACCGGAACGTCATACAGCGCGCCAACTTCACGGGCCAGACCAGCCAGGGACAGGCAGTCGCCACGGTTCGGGGTCAGGTCAACCTCGATGCTGGCGTCTTCCAGATCCAGGTACACGCGGAAATCTTCGCCCACTGGCGCATCGGCCAGCAGTTCCATCAGACCGTCGTTGCCTTCACCAACCTGCAGCTCGGCTTGCGAGCAGAGCATGCCGTTGGACTCAACGCCACGCAGTTTGGCTTTCTTGATTTTGAAGTCGCCCGGCAGTTCGGCACCGATCATGGCGAACGGAATCTTCAGGCCCGGACGCACGTTTGGCGCACCGCACACGACCTGGAAGGTTTCCGCGCCATTGCTCACCTGGCAAACGCGCAATTTATCGGCATCCGGGTGCTGCTCGGTGCTCAGCACCTCGCCCACAACCACGCCGCTGAATACACCGGCGGCCGGCGTAACGCTATCGACCTCAAGACCGGCCATCGACAGACGAGCAACCAGCTCATCGCGATCTACCTGCGGGCTAACCCAGCCACGCAGCCATTGTTCACTGAATTTCATCCTGCTCTCCTAAGAAT
>NZ_JBIVJB010000217.1:0-2384 GCF_044750025.1 Pseudomonas sp. NPDC088885
TGGGGTTTCCCCATGTGAGAGTAGGTCATCGTCAAGATTAAATTCCGAAACCCCAATTGCGAAAGCAGTTGGGGTTTTGTTTTGCCCGCAGGAAATGCATGTGCTTGATTTCTATGCAACGGCCCGGGGCATAGCTATTATTCGGGCCTCATTGTGAGGCGAGACCTGCATGTTGACGTTGTTGAACCTTCTGAAGGATGGGCGATTCCATTCTGGTCAGGATCTGGGGGCGGCCCTGGGGATTAGTCGAAGTGCAGTATGGAAACAGCTTCAGCATCTTGAGGCTGAACTCGGGCTGTCCATCCATAAAGTTCGCGGGCGCGGGTATCAATTGGCGACGCCTCTGATGTTGCTAGATCCTCTCAAAATAGCGGAAATGGCGCCAGGCTGGCCGGTTGCAGTATTCGACTCCATTGACTCGACAAATGCCGAGGGATTGCGCGCGATCGGTCAGGGCCGATCGGCGCCTTTTCTCGTGCTTGCTGAACGGCAGGTGTCTGGGCGCGGACGGAGAGGGCGCAAGTGGGTGAGTCCGTTTGCTGACAACCTTTATTACAGTCTCGTGCTGCGCATCGATGGCGGAATGCGGCAATTGGAGGGTTTGAGCCTTGTCGTGGGTCTAGCTGTCATGCACACCTTGCGAAAAGTCGGTGTCGCCGGGGCGGGCTTGAAGTGGCCGAACGATGTTCTGGTCGGTAATAAGAAGATCGCCGGTATCTTGCTTGAGCTCGTCGGCGATCCCGCGGACGTTTGTCACGTGGTCTTGGGCATAGGCATCAACGTTAATATGCAGGCCGCTGAGGAAGTCGATCAGCAATGGACATCCGTGCGACTCGAGTCTGGTCAGGTCTGCGATCGCAACGCGTTAGCTGTTCAGTTGAGCGAGCAGTTGCAGGCATATATCCAGCGTCACCAGGATAGAGGCTTCTCGGCTCTACAGGCCGAGTGGCAGGACGGTCATCTGTGGCAGGGGCGATCTGTTTCATTGATCGCCGGCACTAACCAGATCGATGGTGTTGTGCTTGGAATTGATAATCAAGGTGCGCTGCGATTGCAGGTGGATGGTGTGGAAAAACTTTTTAGTGGTGGTGAGCTCAGCTTGAGGTTGCGTGATGATTCTTGAGCTCGATTGCGGCAATAGCTTCATAAAGTGGCGTGTATTGGACGCCGCGGCTGCGTCTCTGTTTTCTGAGGGGGTGGTCGATTCCGACTCGGCGTTGATCGAAAGTCTGCGCTCACTTGGCAAAATATCTTTGCGTAAATGCCGTTTGGTCAGTGTCAGGACTGCTGAGGAAACCGAAGCGCTCATTAAGCTGCTTGAGCAAGCGTTCGGTGTTTCTGCGGTGTGCGCTCAGCCCGCTCGGCAAATGTCCGGAGTCAAAAACGGCTACGAAGACTATGAGCGGTTGGGGCTTGATCGGTGGCTTGCCATGCTTGGTGGGTATCACTTGGCGTCGGGTGCCTGCCTGGTGCTGGATTTTGGTACGGCAGTTACCGCCGATTTCATCTCGGCAGATGGAGAGCACTTGGGTGGCTTTATCTGTCCGGGCATGCCGTTGATGCGTAATCAGTTGCGAACCCATACGCGGAAGATTCGTTATGGAGATGTTGCGGCGGAGCGTGCCTTGACGAGCCTGGCTCCTGGGCGAACCACGGTTGAGGCTGTAGAGCGGGGCTGTTCTTTGATGCTTAAAGGATTTGTACTCACTCAGTTAGATATCGCGCGTGAGTATTGGGGGGAGAGTTTTACAGTGTTTGTCACTGGCGGTGATGCTGACTTGGTTGCCAGTGTTGCTCCTGGTGCTCGTCTCGTCCCAGATTTGGTTTTCGTAGGGTTGGCGATGGCCTGTCCTTTGTCCTGAGGTTCGTATGCGTTGGTTGTTCCTGCTGCTCCTTGTTCTCAATGTGTTCTATTACGTCTGGCACCAGCAGGAAGCTCCTTTGCGTGCCAAGGATGTCACGCCTCTCAGTTTATATAAGGGGTCGCAGCAGGATATTCGGTTGCTAAGTGAGAGCGGCGGCGCCTCCCGCGAGAAATCCGAAACTGCCCAGGGCGAAGAAAAATGCCTTTATGTGGGTGGTTTTGCAGTTCAGGATCCGGCCTTGGCTCTTGAGCGGCGTCTTGAGGAAATGAAGGTTCGCTCGCAACCCTTGCAGAAAAACGTCCCGGAGAGTGGTTATTGGCTACGGATCGCGCCTGAGGGCGAGCGTTTGCTGGGTGATTTGCAGCTGCAGAACCTTTCCAAGGAATTCAATGAGTTAAAACATAAAATAATGCTGTGCGAGGGGGTTGCACCATGCCCAGACCAATGCCTTCGTCCGTCCAGATCTGGCACATGGCGTCGCTGAAGCTGTCATCGCCGAGCGCGGTGACGTAGTCGACT
>NZ_JBIVJB010000218.1:0-2369 GCF_044750025.1 Pseudomonas sp. NPDC088885
GAGCATCTTCCAGGGGCTTGATCTTCATCACCATGCCCGGACCACCGCCAAACGGGCGATCGTCCACAGTGTGATGCCGATCCGTCGTGTAATCCCGCGGGTTCCAACAGGTCAGCTGCAAGAGCCCCTGTTTGACCGCTCGACTGGTGATGCCGTAGTCGCCGATGGCGGAAAACATCTCGGGAAACAAACTGATCACTTCTACGCGCAATTTAGCCACGCTTAGAAGTCCGCATCCCAATCCACCTTCATCTCGCCCGCTGCCAGATCAACTGCCAACACACACTGCGCCGTATAGGGCAGCAAGCGTTCACGATCATCCAGGCTGCCAGCGCAAGGCTTGACTACCATTACATCATTGGCGCCGGTTTCCAGAAGATGATCGACTTTCCCGAGCATTTGCCCCAGTTGATCGATAACCTTCAGACCTTCCAGCTGGTACCAGTAGTACTCGCCGTCGGTCAATTCAGGGAACAGGTTGCGCGGCACGCAGATCTCATAACCGGCCAGAAGACGAGCTTCTTCACGATCATCAAGACCCTTGAGCTTTGCGACCAGGAACTTATCGCTCCCGCGTCCACTGACCAGCTCGACCTGTTTGACATTGCCTTCGCGCTTGAGCGTCCAGGTTTTGTACTGCAACAGGTTTTCAGTCGGATCAGTAAAGGAATAAACCTTCACTTCGCCGCGAACGCCATGAACAGAATAAATTTTGCCGATAACGATCAAATCATCAGCAACAGCTGGCGTCGCGTTCATATTGCTCAGGCCGCAGCCTTTGCGGAGTCCTTCAGCAACTGAGCAACACGCTCAGAAGGCTGTGCACCAACGCTCAGCCAGTAGGCAACGCGCTCTTGGTTCACGGACAGACGAACTTCCTGACCACGGGCAACAGGGTTGAAGAAACCAACCTGTTCTTTGTGGGAGCCGTCACGCGGGTTACGCGAGTCGGTTACGGTCAGGTGGTAAAACGGGCGCTTTTTGGAGCCGCCAAGGGCAAGACGGATTGTTAGCATTTGAACATACTTACTGTAGTCGGTGCTGCAAATCTAAATGCACAGCGGGCATGGGTGCCCGAAAGGCCGCATATTCTAAGGAATATCCGGACTTTTGCAAATGACTTTTTCCGGCGCCTATGGCATGCCGTGCAGATCTGCATATAGAGCCGTCGATAAAAACGGCCGGTCAGCTCCCGCCGTGTGCGGGTTTGCTGTTGATCCTGCGTCCTTGCAGGGTCTGCGCCGGTGCGACGACCGGCGCGGATTCTTTACATTTTCGGCATGCCGCCGCCGGGCAACATTCCGCCCATGCCGCGCATCATTTTCGCCATTCCGCCTTTCGCGGTGAATTTCTTCATCATCTTCTGCATCTGCTTGTGCTGCTTGATCAAGCGACCGATGTCCTGCACCTGAGTACCGGAACCCATGGCGATACGGCGTTTGCGCGAACCGCTGATCAGCTCAGGGTCGCGGCGCTCGGCCGGGGTCATGGAGTTGATGATGGCTTCCATCTGTTTGAATTGTTTCTCTGCGGCGTTCTGGGCATTGCCCATTTGCGACAGGTTGACGCCGCCGATGCTCGGCAGTTTGTCCATGAGGCCGCCGAGGCCGCCCATGTTCTTCATCTGTTGCAGCTGATCGCGGAAGTCTTCGAGGTCGAAGCCCTTGCCCTTCTTCAGCTTCTTGGCCAGTTTATCGGCCTTGTCTTTATCGAGGGTCGCTTCAGCCTGTTCGATCAGGCTGAGCACGTCGCCCATGCCGAGAATGCGCGAGGCGATACGCTCAGGGTGAAACGGGTCGAGCGCTTCGCTCTTCTCGCCCATACCGATGAACTTGATCGGCTTGCCGGTGATGGCGCGAACCGACAGCGCAGCACCGCCACGGGCATCGCCGTCGACTTTGGTCAGGATCACACCAGTCAGCGGCAGCGCATCACCGAAGGCCTTGGCCGTGTTGGCCGCATCCTGACCGGTCATGGCATCAACCACGAACAGGGTTTCGACCGGGTTGATCGCGGCGTGCAGTGCCTTGATCTCGCCCATCATCTCTTCGTCGATGTGCAGACGACCGGCGGTATCGACGATGACCACGTCGATGAATTTCAGTTTTGCTTCTTTAATAGCAGCTTGCGCGATGTCGACCGGCTTCTGGCTCAGGTCGGACGGGAAGAAGGTCACGCCCACTTCACCGGCGAGCATTTCCAGCTGTTTGATCGCCGCAGGACGATAAACGTCCGCCGATACGACCATGACCGACTTCTTCTTGCGCTCTTTCAGGAAGCGCGCCAGTTTGCCGGCGGTGGTGGTTTTACCGGCACCCTGCAGACCGGCCATCAGAATGACGGCGGGCGGCACGGCGCTCAGGTTCAAG
>NZ_JBIVJB010000219.1:0-2216 GCF_044750025.1 Pseudomonas sp. NPDC088885
ATTCAGAAGCCTGACGCGTTCCTGCGAGCCATTGCCCAGGAAACCTTCAGCGTCGAGCTGCCCAAGCAATATGCGGTGGGCATGGTCTTCTTCAACCAGGATCCGGCCAAGGCCGAAGCCGCTCGCGAAAACATGAACCGCGAGATCCTCGCTGAAGGCCTGCAGTTGATCGGCTGGCGCAAAGTGCCCATCGACACCAGCGTCCTCGGCCGCCTGGCCCTTGAGCGCCTGCCGCAAATCGAGCAGGTGTACATCGGCGGCGAAGGCCTGAGCGATCAGGACATGGCCGTGAAGCTGTTCAGTGCGCGTCGTCGTTCGTCGGTGTCCAACGCCGTCGACTCCGACCACTACATCTGCAGCTTTTCGCACAAAACCATCATCTATAAAGGCCTGATGATGCCGGCCGATCTGGCCGCGTTTTATCCAGACCTGAGTGACGAGCGCCTGCAAACCGCGATCTGCGTGTTCCACCAGCGCTTCTCCACCAACACCCTGCCGAAATGGCCGCTGGCTCAGCCATTCCGCTTCCTCGCCCACAACGGCGAGATCAACACCATCACCGGTAACCGCAACTGGGCGCAGGCCCGGCGCACCAAGTTCAGCAACGATCTGATGGATCTGGAAGAACTCGGCCCGCTGGTTAACCGTGTCGGTTCTGACTCCTCGAGCATGGACAACATGCTCGAACTGATGGTCACCGGTGGCATCGACCTGTTCCGTGGCGTGCGGATGATCATTCCGCCAGCGTGGCAGAACGTTGAAACCATGGACCCGGATCTGCGTGCGTTCTACGAGTACAACTCGATGCACATGGAGCCGTGGGACGGCCCGGCCGGCGTGGTAATGACCGACGGTCGTTACGCGGTGTGCCTGCTCGACCGTAACGGTCTGCGCCCGGCGCGTTGGGTCACCACCACCAACGGTTTCATCACCCTCGCGTCGGAAATCGGCGTGTGGGACTACAAGCCGGAAGACGTGATTGCCAAAGGTCGTGTCGGCCCTGGCCAGATCTTCGCCGTGGACACCGAAACCGGGCAGATCCTCGACACCGACGCGATCGATAACCGTCTGAAGTCCCGTCATCCGTACAAGCAATGGCTGCGCAAGAACGCTCTGCGCATCCAGGCGACCATGGAAGACAACGATCACGGTTCGGCGTTTTACGACGTCGATCAGCTCAAGCAATACATGAAGATGTATCAGGTCACGTTCGAAGAGCGCGATCAGGTCCTGCGTCCGCTCGGCGAGCAAGGCTACGAAGCCGTGGGCTCGATGGGCGACGACACGCCGATGGCAGTGCTCTCGCAGCGCGTGCGCACGCCGTACGACTATTTCCGTCAGCAGTTCGCGCAGGTTACCAACCCGCCGATCGACCCGCTGCGTGAAGCGATCGTGATGTCGCTGGAAATCTGCCTCGGTGCCGAGCGCAACATTTTCCAGGAGTCGCCGGAACACGCCTCGCGCGTGATCCTCAGCTCGCCAGTGATCTCGCCGGCCAAGTGGCGCTCGTTGATGAACCTCGACCGTCCGGGTTTCGAACGGGCGATCATCGACCTCAACTACGACGAAAGCGTTGGCCTCGAAGCTGCGATCCGCAACGTTGCCGATCAGGCTGAAGAAGCCGTGCGCGCCGGTCGTACCCAGATCGTCCTGAGCGACCGCCATATCGCCCCGGGCAAGCTGCCGATCCACGCTTCGCTGGCGACCGGTGCGGTGCACCACCGCCTGACCGAAAAAGGCCTGCGTTGCGATTCCAACATCCTTGTTGAAACCGCGACCGCCCGTGACCCGCATCACTTTGCGGTGCTGATCGGTTTCGGCGCCTCGGCGGTCTATCCGTTCCTCGCGTACGAAGTGCTGGGCGACCTGATCCGTACCGGTGAAGTGCTGGGCGACCTCTATGAGGTGTTCAAGAACTACCGCAAAGGCATCACCAAAGGTCTGCTGAAGATCCTCTCGAAGATGGGTATTTCGACCATCGCCTCCTACCGCGGAGCACAATTGTTCGAAGCGATCGGCCTGTCCGAAGAAGTTTGCGACCTGAGCTTCCGTGGCGTGCCGAGCCGCATCAAGGGTGCGCGTTTTGTCGACATCGAAGCCGAGCAGAAAGCACTCGCCAGCGAAGCCTGGAGTCCGCGCAAGCCGATCCAGCAGGGCGGTCTGCTGAAGTTCGTCCACGGTGGCGAATATCACGCGTACAACCCGGACGTGGTCAA
>NZ_JBIVJB010000220.1:0-719 GCF_044750025.1 Pseudomonas sp. NPDC088885
ATGGATTGGCCGTTGCCGGCATCCTGTTCTGCCTTGGTCTGGTCGGCCTGATGGTCCGCCGCAACATTTTGTTCGTGTTGATGAGTCTGGAAGTGATGATGAACGCCTCTGCACTGGCGTTCATTGTCGCGGGCGCCCGTTGGGGCCAGCCGGATGGACAGATCATGTTCATCTTGGTGATCAGCCTTGCAGCTGCCGAGGCCAGTATTGGTCTGGCGATCCTGCTGCAACTGTATCGCCGCTTCCATACGCTCGATATCGACGCTGCCAGTGAGATGCGCGGATGAACCTGATCTTTCTGACTTTCGTATTCCCTCTGATCGGTTTCCTGCTGCTGTCGTTCTCCCGTGGACGCTGGTCGGAAAACCTCTCGGCGCTGATCGGCGTGGGTTCCATTGGCTTGTCGGCGATTGTCGCCGCGTACGTCATCTGGCAATTCAACGTCGCACCACCCGAAGGCGGTCACTACACGCTGGTGCTGTGGAAGTGGATGGCGGTCGAAGGCTTCAAGCCTGACTTCGCCCTCTACGTCGACGGTCTGTCGATCACCATGCTCGGCGTGGTGGTTGGCGTCGGTTTCCTGATCCACCTGTTCGCGTCCTGGTACATGCGCGGCGAAGCGGGTTACTCGCGCTTCTTCTCGTACACCAACCTGTTTATCGCCAGCATGCTGTTCCTGGTACTCGGCGATAACCTGTTGTTCCTGTACTTCGGCTGGG
>NZ_JBIVJB010000220.1:729-2203 GCF_044750025.1 Pseudomonas sp. NPDC088885
TGGGAAGGCGTGGGCCTGTGCTCGTACCTGTTGATCGGTTTCTATTACAGCAACCGCAACAACGGTAACGCCGCACTCAAAGCCTTCATCGTGACCCGGATCGGCGACGTGTTCATGGCCATCGGCCTGTTCATCCTGTTCCAGCAAGTGGGCACGCTGAACATCCAGGAACTGCTGGTGCTGGCACCGCAGAAATTCCAGGTCGGTGACTTCTGGATCACTTTGGCGACCCTGATGCTGCTGGGTGGCGCAGTCGGTAAATCGGCACAACTGCCGCTGCAAACCTGGCTCGCGGACGCGATGGCCGGCCCGACCCCGGTTTCGGCACTGATCCACGCCGCAACGATGGTGACTGCCGGTGTTTACCTGATCGCCCGTACCCACGGTCTGTTCACCCTGGCGCCGGAAATCCTCCATCTGGTCGGCATCGTTGGTGGTGTGACGCTGGTACTGGCCGGTTTCGCCGCGCTGGTACAAACCGACATCAAACGTATCCTCGCCTACTCGACCATGAGCCAGATCGGCTACATGTTCCTGGCGCTGGGCGTTGGCGCATGGGATGGCGCGATTTTCCACCTGTTTACCATCGCCTTCTTCAAGGCCCTGCTGTTCCTTGCTTCCGGTGCGGTGATCGTTGCCTGCCACCACGAGCAGAACATTTTCAAGATGGGCGGTCTGTGGAAAAAACTGCCACTGGCCTACGCCAGCTTCATCGTCGGCGGCGCGGCACTGGCGGCCCTGCCACTGGTCACCGCAGGCTTCTACTCCAAGGACGAAATCCTTTGGGAAGCGTTCGCCAGCGGCAACCACGGTCTGCTTTACGCAGGTCTGGTCGGCGCGTTCATGACATCGCTGTACACCTTCCGCCTGATCTTCATCACGTTCCACGGTGAAGCCAAGACTGAAGCCCACGCCGGTCACGGCATTGCTCACTGGCTGCCATTGTCGGTGCTGATCGTATTGTCCACCGCCATTGGCGCGATGATCGTTCCGCCACTGCACGGCGTACTGCCAGAAAGCGTTGGCCATGCCGGTGGCGAAGCCAAGCACAGTCTGGAAATCGCCTCGGGCGCCATCGCCCTCGCCGGTATTCTGCTGGCAGCGCTGCTGTTCCTCGGCAAGCGTCGCTTCGTCACGGCGATCGCCAACAGCGGCATCGGCCGTTTCCTTTCGGCCTGGTGGTTCGCTGCCTGGGGCTTCGACTGGATCTACGACAAACTGTTCGTCAAGCCTTACCTGGCGATCAGCCACGTACTGCGCAAAGACCCGCTCGACCAGACCATCGGTCTGATCCCGCGTATGGCCAAGGGTGGTCACACCGCCCTGAGCCGCACCGAGACCGGTCAACTGCGTTGGTACGCTGCTTCGATGGCTGCTGGTGCCGTGCTGGTCATTGGCGCCATCGTGCTGGTAGCGGTCTGATATGAACCTTGCGAATTTGCGACAGGAAACGAGCCCGTCATGATTCTGCCTT
>NZ_JBIVJB010000221.1:0-2200 GCF_044750025.1 Pseudomonas sp. NPDC088885
AGCCGCGCGGTCAACTGGGGACGTAAGAACTCCCTGTGGCCGTACAACTTCGGCTTGTCGTGCTGCTACGTGGAAATGACCACCGCCTTCACGGCGCCCCACGACATCGCGCGCTTTGGCGCCGAGGTTATCCGGGCATCGCCGCGTCAGGCCGACTTCATGGTTATCGCCGGTACCTGCTTCATCAAGATGGCGCCGATCATCCAGCGTCTCTACGAGCAGATGCTCGAGCCGAAGTGGGTGATCTCCATGGGTTCGTGCGCTAACTCTGGTGGCATGTACGACATCTACTCTGTGGTTCAAGGGGTGGACAAGTTCCTGCCCGTGGACGTCTACGTACCTGGCTGCCCTCCTCGTCCGGAAGCATTTCTGCAAGGCTTGATGCTGTTGCAGGAATCGATCGGCAAGGAGCGTCGTCCGCTTTCCTGGGTCGTTGGCGATCAAGGCGTTTATCGCGCCGACATGCCTTCGCAGAAGGAACAGCGCCGCGAACAGCGAATCGCAGTCACCAACCTGCGCAGCCCTGACGAAGTCTGATCCAGATCTGTTCTGACAAAGAAACGAGAAGCTGGCTTCATTCTTTACGTTGACCGAAAGCGAAAAAATAACCATGACTACAGGCAGCGCTCTGTACATCCCGCCTTATAAGGCAGACGACCAGGATGTGGTCGTTGAATTGAACAACCGTTTTGGCGCCGAAGCGTTCACCGCTCAGTCGACCCGCACCGGCATGCCGGTGCTGTGGGTGGCGCGCGCCAAACTCGTCGAAGTCCTGACCTTCCTGCGTAACCTGCCCAAGCCGTACGTCATGCTCTATGACCTGCACGGCGTGGACGAGCGTCTGCGCACCAAGCGTCAAGGGCTGCCGAGCGACGCTGAGTTCACCGTGTTCTATCACCTCATGTCGCTGGAGCGTAACAGTGACGTGATGATCAAGGTCGCCTTGTCCGAAAGCGACCTCAGCTTGCCGACCGTTACCGGTATCTGGCCGAACGCCAACTGGTACGAGCGTGAAGTCTGGGACATGTTCGGCATCGACTTCAAAGGCCACCCGCACCTGTCGCGCATCATGATGCCGCCGACCTGGGAAGGTCACCCGCTGCGCAAGGACTTCCCGGCGCGTGCTACCGAATTCGATCCGTTCAGCCTCAACCTCGCCAAGCAACAGCTTGAGGAAGAAGCCGCGCGTTTCCGTCCTGAAGACTGGGGCATGAAGCGCTCCGGGACGAACGAGGACTACATGTTCCTCAACCTCGGCCCGAACCACCCTTCGGCGCACGGTGCGTTCCGCATCATTCTGCAACTGGACGGTGAAGAAATCGTCGACTGCGTACCGGATGTCGGTTACCACCACCGTGGTGCCGAGAAGATGGCCGAGCGTCAGTCGTGGCACAGTTTCATCCCGTACACCGACCGTATCGATTACCTCGGCGGCGTGATGAACAACCTGCCGTACGTGCTCTCGGTCGAGAAGCTGGCCGGCATCAAAGTACCTGAGAAGGTCGACGTCATCCGCATCATGATGGCCGAGTTCTTCCGGATCACCAGCCACCTGCTGTTCCTCGGGACTTACATCCAGGACGTCGGCGCCATGACTCCGGTGTTCTTCACCTTCACCGACCGCCAGAAGGCGTACACGGTGATTGAAGCCATTACCGGTTTCCGTCTGCACCCGGCCTGGTACCGCATCGGTGGTGTTGCCCACGACCTGCCGCGCGGCTGGGAAAAACTGGTGAAAGACTTCGTTGAATGGCTGCCAAAACGCCTCGACGAATACACCAAGGCTGCCCTGCAAAACAGCATCCTCAAGGGCCGTACCATCGGCGTCGCGGCCTACAACACCAAAGAAGCCCTGGAATGGGGCGTCACCGGTGCAGGCCTGCGTTCGACCGGTTGCGACTTCGACCTGCGTAAAGCGCGTCCATACTCCGGCTACGAGAACTTCGAGTTCGAAGTGCCGCTGGCTGCCAATGGCGATGCCTACGACCGCTGCATGGTGCGCGTTGAAGAGATGCGCCAGAGCATCAAGATCATCGACCAGTGCATGCGCAACATGCCGGAAGGCCCGTTCAAGGCCGATCACCCGCTGACTACGCCGCCGCCGAAAGAGCGCACGCTGCAGCACATTGAAACGCTGATCACCCACTTCCTGCAGGTTTCCTGGGGCCCGGTGATGCCAGCCAACGAATCATTCCAGATG
>NZ_JBIVJB010000222.1:0-2181 GCF_044750025.1 Pseudomonas sp. NPDC088885
GGGTAAAAAAGTGCGGCAAACTCTAACAACGACAGGGATTTTGGGCAAGGCGCCAATATGTTAAATTGGCCGCTTTTCTGTGCACCAAGCCCCACAATCGCGGCCTTATGACCGTAGAAGTGCGGTAGTGTTCCGAACAATCTAACACACGGACGCCGTGTGTTCTGTTTTCCACTGGAGAATCCCGATGGCGCTAGAACGCTCCGACGTGGAAAAGATTGCTCATCTGGCCTGCCTTGGCCTCAATGATGCTGATCTTCCACACATTACTTCCGCCCTCAACAGCATTCTCGGGCTGGTCGACGAAATGCAGGCTGTTAATACCGACGGTATCGAGCCTCTGGCCCACCCGCTGGAAGCCAGTCAGCGCCTGCGTGCCGACGTCGTGACCGAGACTAATCACCGCGAGGCCTACCAGTCCATCGCACCAGCGGTCGAAAACGGCCTGTATCTGGTTCCGAAAGTCATCGACTAAAGGGAAAGAGCCTGCAATGCATCAAATGACTCTGGCCGAGATCGCCCGCGGTCTCGCCGATAAAAAGTTTTCCTCCGAAGAGCTGACCAAAGTCCTGCTGGCGCGTATCACCCAGCTCGATCCGCAGCTCAACAGTTTCATCAGCCTCACCGAAGAGCTGGCCCTCGAGCAGGCGAAAGCCGCCGATGCCCGCCGCGCCAACGGTGAGAGCGGCGCCCTGCTCGGTGCGCCGATCGCCCACAAAGACCTGTTCTGCACCCAGGGCATTCGCACCAGTTGCGGCTCGAAGATGCTCGACAACTTCAAGGCCCCGTACGACGCCACCGTGGTCGCGAAGCTGGCCGCTGCCGGCGCCGTCACCCTGGGCAAGACCAACATGGACGAATTCGCCATGGGTTCGGCCAACGAGTCGAGCTGGTACGGCGCGGTGAAAAACCCGTGGAATCTGGAACACGTACCGGGCGGTTCGTCCGGCGGATCGGCGGCCGCAGTTGCCGCTCGTCTGTTGCCAGCGGCGACGGCCACCGATACCGGCGGTTCGATTCGTCAGCCAGCAGCGTTCACCAACCTCACCGGCCTGAAACCGACGTACGGTCGCGTTTCGCGCTGGGGCATGATCGCTTACGCCTCCAGTCTCGATCAGGGCGGCCCGTTGGCGCGCACGGCTGAAGACTGCGCAATTTTGTTGCAAGGTATGGCTGGCTTCGATCAGAACGACTCCACCAGCATCGACGAGCCGGTTCCGGATTACTCCGCAAGCCTCGGCGATTCGCTGCAAGGCCTGCGCGTCGGCGTGCCGAAGGAATACTTCAGCGCCGGTCTCGACCCGCGCATCGCCGAGCTGATCCAGAACAGCATTAAAGAGCTGCAGAAGCTCGGTGCCGTGATCAAGGAAATCAGCCTGCCGAATATGCAGCACGCGATTCCGGCGTACTACGTGATCGCGCCGGCAGAGGCTTCTTCGAACCTGTCGCGTTTCGACGGCGTGCGTTTCGGTCATCGCTGCGAGCAACCGAAAGACCTGATCGACCTTTACAAGCGCTCCCGTGGCGAAGGCTTCGGCCCGGAAGTCCAGCGCCGGATCATGGTCGGTGCCTATGCGCTGTCCGCCGGTTACTACGACGCTTACTACCTGAAAGCGCAGAAGATCCGTCGTCTGGTGAAGAACGACTTCATGGCTGCCTTTAATGAAGTCGACATCATCCTCGGCCCAACCACGCCGAACCCGGCCTGGAAGCTTGGCGCGAAGAACAGCGACCCGGTCGCTGCCTATCTGGAAGACGTCTACACCATCACCGCCAACCTCGCGGGCCTGCCGGGCCTGTCGATGCCGGCCGGTTTTGTCGACGGATTGCCGGTTGGCGTGCAGCTACTCGCGCCGTATTTCCAGGAAGGCCGTTTGCTCAATGTTGCGCACCAGTATCAGTTGAACACTGACTGGCACACCCGCACCCCAACCGGCTTCTGAGGAGACACACATGCCATGGGAAGTCGTGATCGGGCTGGAGATTCACACTCAGCTCACCACCCGGTCGAAAATCTTTTCCGGTAGTTCCACCACATTCGGTTCCGAGCCGAACACCCAGGCCAGCCTGATCGATCTGGGCATGCCCGGCGTTCTTCCGGTGCTGAACCAGGAAGCGGTGCGCATGGCGGTGATGTTCGGTCTGGCGATTGACGCCGAGATCGGTCAGCACAACGTGTTC
>NZ_JBIVJB010000223.1:0-2136 GCF_044750025.1 Pseudomonas sp. NPDC088885
GCGCTGATCGGCGAGGGTCGCCAGATCCGTCACCTGAATGCCGTAGATGCGCTCCATCACCAGCACTTTCGGCCGGCACCAGTCCCAATAGACTTGTGGCACGTAGAGCAGCGGCGAACCTTCGAAGTTGCGCTTCAACTGGCTGGCGTTGGCCGCCTCGCGCAGCAGGTCGAGTTCGTCGTAGATGGTTTTTTCGTAGTCCTGCACCACGTCGACCGGGTGCAGCAGACGCGCGTCGGCCGAGAGCTTTTCAGCGGCGCGGGCGAGGATGAACAGCCACGCCAGATCCTGCGCAATGATCGGTCTCAGGCCCGGGCGGATCACTTTAACCACCACTTCTTCGCCGGTTTTCAACTGCGCGGCATGCACCTGCGCCACCGACGCCGAGGCCAGCGGTTCGACGTCGAAACGGCTGAACACGTCGCTGATTTTCTTGCCGAGCTGTTCTTCGATCAGCTTGATCGACAGCTGCGAATCGAACGGCGGCACGCGATCCTGCAAGCGCATCAGTTCATCGGCGATGTCTTCCGGCAGCAGGTCGCGGCGGGTCGAGAGAATCTGCCCGAACTTGATGAAAATCGGCCCGAGATCCTGCAACGCCAGACGCAAACGCGCGCCCCGGCTCAGATCCAGCGGCTTGCGCGGGAACCAGCGCCACGGCAGCACATAGCGCAGCGCCAGGAGGAACCAGGGCAGCGGCAGATCGAACAGCAGGTCATCGAGACGGTAGCGGATCACGACGCGCTGGATGCGCAACAGACGGCGGACGGCAAGCAGCTTCATGCGTTATCGCTTGGGTCGAGGGATCGGGAAAGGCGCTCGAAGCGCGCCTCGAGACGTTCCAGATCAAGTTTGATCCGGTCCAGTTCACTGAACCGCGCTTCGGCTTCGCGCTGCCCGACGAGGGTGCGCGATTCTTCAGCGAGGTATTCGGCGAGGTTCTGGTTGAGGCTGGCAAATCCTTGTTGATACCAGCGCGCGCGGCTGCGCAAGTGACCGCCAATCAATTGCGTGGCGACCGGGCCGAGCCAGCGCGAGAGTTCGTACTCCCAGTCCAGCTCAAGGTCTTGCAGCACGCCGGCCAGCTCCAGCAGCACGCCGCTGTCGCCATCGAGCTCGACTTCCGGGGCGTGCAGCACCGCGGTCTTGTCTTTGCTCACGGCCAGTTTGATCAGGCTCGAAGCCGGCGCACGCAGGGTGCAGTCGACACCGGTTTCCCAGTGCGAGGCCAGCATCAGACCTTCGTCGCTCGGCAAAATGAACAGTTGCAGCGCCGGGCTGCGGCAGTCGACGGCAATCACTTTGCCGGTCAAATGCGCCAGCCGCGGCAGCGCCGTGCTGTCGAGACGCAGCACCCGGTTGAGGCCGAGTTCAACGCTGGCGAGCAGCCCGGTAAGTAACATCAGGGCTTGATGCCACGGTGCAGGGCGACGATCCCTGCGGTCATGTTGTGATAGGTCACGCGGTCGAAACCGGCGTCGACCATCATCGACTTCAACGTTTCCTGATTCGGGTGCATGCGGATCGATTCGGCCAGGTAGCGATAGCTTTCCGAGTCGTTGGTGATCAGCTTGCCCATCAGCGGCATGAAGGCGAACGAGTAGGCGTCGTAGGCTTTCGACATCAGCGCGTTGGTCGGCTTGGAGAATTCCAGCACCAGCAGACGACCGCCAGGCTTGAGCACGCGCAGCATCGAGCGCAGCGCGTCTTCTTTGTGCGTCACGTTGCGCAGGCCGAAGGCGATGGTCACGCAGTCGAAATGGTTGTCCGGGAACGGCAGCTTTTCGGCATCCGCCTGAACAAATTCGACGTTGCCGGCGACACCCAGATCCAGCAGGCGGTCACGACCGACCTTGAGCATGGATTCGTTGATGTCAGCCAAAACCACCTGACCGGTCGGGCCGACCAGGTGCGAGAACTTTTTGGTCAGGTCGCCGGTACCGCCGGCGATGTCCAGCACGCGGTTACCGCTGCGCACGCCCGACAGTTCGATCGCGAAACGCTTCCACAAACGGTGCATGCCGCCCGACAGAAGGTCGTTCATCAGGTCGTACTTGGCGGCTACCGAGTGGAAAACCTCAGCGACTTTTTCCGCTTTCTGGCTTTCCGGAACTTCGCTGACTTCGCCCATCGGCG
>NZ_JBIVJB010000224.1:0-2061 GCF_044750025.1 Pseudomonas sp. NPDC088885
GGGCAAAACCTGATGTATTTCGAAACCGGTCAGGGCAGCGCGCTGTCGGCCAACGCTCATTGCCGTTCACGGTAATGAAATTTTCGCCAAGGCTCGCGAGAAAGGCGTGATCGTCGCATTCGAAGCGGCCGTGGCCGGTGGCATTCCGGTGATCAAGGCGATCCGTGAAGGCCTGTCCGCCAATCGTATCAACTGGGTCGCCGGGATCATCAACGGCACTGGTAACTTCATCCTCACCGAAATGCGCGAGAAGGGTCGTACCTTCGAAGACGTGTTGGCCGAAGCGCAGGCACTGGGTTACGCCGAAGCCGATCCGACCTTCGACGTTGAAGGCATCGACGCCGCGCACAAGCTGACGATTCTGGCTTCCATCGCGTTCGGCATTCCGCTGCAATTCGACAAGGCTTACACCGAAGGCATCACCAAGCTGACCACCGCTGACGTTAATTACGCTGAAGCGCTGGGCTATCGCATCAAGCACCTCGGTGTGGCGCGCAGCACCGCTGCCGGCATCGAGTTGCGCGTGCACCCGACGCTGATCCCGGCCGATCGTCTGATCGCCAACGTCAACGGCGTGATGAACGCGGTAATGGTCAACGGTGACGCCGCCGGTTCGACGCTGTTCTACGGTGCCGGCGCCGGCATGGAGCCAACCGCTTCGTCGGTGATCGCCGATCTGGTCGACGTGGTTCGCGCCATGACCTCCGATCCGGAAAACCGTGTGCCGCACCTGGCCTTCCAGCCGGACTCTCTGTCGGCCCACCCGATCCTGCCGATCGAAGCCTGCGAAAGCGCTTACTACCTGCGCATTCAGGCCAAGGATCATCCGGGCGTGTTGGCTCAAGTGGCGAGCATCCTCTCGGAGCGCGGCATCAACATCGAGTCGATCATGCAGAAGGAAGTCGAGGAACACGACGGTCTGGTGCCGATGATCCTGCTGACCCACCGTGTGGTCGAGCAGCGCATCAACGATGCCATCGCCGCCCTCGAAGCGCTGGCTGGCGTGAATGGTCCGGTCGTACGGATCCGCGTCGAGCACTTGAACTAAGTCGTTGTCCTGCACCGGCCCCGTAAACGGGGCCGTTGTTGTGAACACTCTCCATTGGAGTCAGTCATGCGTTACATCAGTACCCGCGGCCAGGCACCGGCCCTGAATTTCGAAGACGTCCTGCTGGCTGGTCTGGCGACCGACGGCGGTCTGTACGTTCCGGAAAACCTGCCACGTTTCACCCAGGAAGAAATCGCTTCCTGGGCCGGCCTGCCGTATCACGAGCTGGCCTTCCGGGTGATGCGCCCGTTCGTCACCGGCAGCATTCCGGACGCCGATTTCAAAAAGATTCTCGAAGAAACCTACGGCGTGTTCTCGCACAGCGCCGTCGCGCCGCTGCGTCAGTTGAACGGCAACGAATGGGTGCTGGAGCTGTTCCACGGCCCGACCCTGGCGTTCAAGGACTTCGCCCTGCAACTGCTCGGTCGTTTGCTCGACTATGTGCTGGAAAAACGCGGCGAGCGCGTAGTGATCGTTGGCGCTACTTCCGGTGACACCGGCTCGGCCGCCATCGAAGGCTGCAAGCACTGCGAAAACGTCGACATCTTCATCCTGCACCCGCACAAGCGTGTGTCGGAAGTGCAGCGTCGCCAGATGACCACGATCTTCGGCGAGAACATCCACAACATCGCCATCGAAGGCAACTTCGATGACTGCCAGGAAATGGTCAAGAACAGCTTCGCTGATCAGAGCTTCCTCAAAGGTACGCGTCTGGTGGCGGTGAACTCGATCAACTGGGCGCGGATCATGGCCCAGATCGTTTACTACTTCCACGCCGCACTGCAGTTGGGCGGCCCGGCGCGTTCGGTGTCGTTCTCGGTGCCAACCGGCAACTTCGGCGACATCTTTGCAGGTTACCTGGCGCGCAACATGGGCCTGCCGATCAACCAGTTGATCGTCGCCACCAACCGCAACGACATTGCGAGACATGTAGATAGATCGGAGGCTCAACTCAGAGCTAGGCTAGCGGCCGAGCCGAACATACCTATTGCGTCAACATTTCTAAATAGGTC
>NZ_JBIVJB010000225.1:0-1935 GCF_044750025.1 Pseudomonas sp. NPDC088885
TGTTTCGCTCTTGTAGCTCAGTTGGTAGAGCACACCCTTGGTAAGGGTGAGGTCAGCGGTTCAAATCCGCTCAAGAGCTCCATATAACAAGGCAGATATGAAAATATCTGCCTTTGTTTTAATGGTTAATGTAGTTTGCTCAATTCTTCTGTTAAGGGTGATATCGATGGCTAAGGAAAAATTTGATCGTTCCCTGCCGCACGTCAACGTTGGGACCATTGGTCACGTTGACCACGGTAAAACCACGCTGACTGCTGCTCTGACTCGCGTTTGCTCCGAAGTTTTCGGTTCTGCAATCGTTGATTTCGACAAGATCGACAGTGCCCCAGAAGAAAAAGCGCGCGGTATCACCATCAACACCGCGCACGTTGAGTACAACTCGAAGATCCGTCACTACGCTCACGTTGACTGTCCAGGTCACGCTGACTATGTGAAGAACATGATCACCGGTGCTGCTCAGATGGATGGCGCTATTCTGGTTTGCTCGGCCGCTGATGGTCCGATGCCGCAAACTCGTGAGCACATCCTGCTGTCTCGCCAGGTAGGTGTTCCGTACATCGTGGTTTTCCTGAACAAGGCTGACCTGGTGGACGACGCTGAGCTGCTGGAACTGGTTGAGATGGAAGTTCGCGACCTGCTGTCCACCTACGACTTCCCGGGCGATGACACTCCAATCATCATCGGTTCGGCTCGTATGGCACTGGAAGGCAAAGACGACAACGAGATGGGCACTACTGCCGTCAAGAAACTGGTTGAGACTCTGGACAGCTACATCCCAGACCCAGTTCGTGTGACTGACAAGCCGTTCCTGATGCCAATCGAAGACGTATTCTCGATCTCCGGTCGCGGTACTGTTGTGACTGGTCGTATCGAGCGCGGTATCGTTCGCGTTCAAGATCCGCTGGAAATCGTTGGTCTGCGTGACACCACCGTTACTACTTGCACCGGTGTTGAAATGTTCCGCAAGCTGCTCGACGAAGGTCGTGCTGGCGAGAACTGCGGCGTTCTGCTGCGTGGCACCAAGCGTGACGACGTTGAGCGTGGTCAGGTTCTGGTTAAGCCGGGTTCGGTTAAGCCGCACACCAAGTTCACTGCAGAAGTTTACGTTCTGAGCAAAGAAGAAGGCGGTCGTCATACTCCGTTCTTTAAAGGCTACCGTCCACAGTTCTACTTCCGTACTACTGACGTGACTGGTAACTGCGAGCTGCCAGAAGGCGTTGAAATGGTAATGCCAGGTGATAACATTCAGATGACTGTTACCCTGATCAAAACCATCGCAATGGAAGACGGTCTGCGTTTCGCTATCCGTGAAGGCGGTCGTACCGTCGGCGCTGGCGTCGTAGCCAAAATCATCGAGTAAATAGTTGTAATGTCTTTTTCAGGCCGGCATAATGGTCGGCCTGATTTTGTTTTAGGTCAGTAGCTCAATTGGCAGAGCGACGGTCTCCAAAACCGTAGGTTGGGGGTTCGATTCCCTCCTGACCTGCCAGATTCACTCGGTGTGTCTGGCTTTCTTTTCACAGGATCTTCATAGATGACTCCTAAGGCTGAAGCTCAAGGCTCTCGCTTCGATCTGCTCAAGTGGCTTGTAGTAGTTGCTTTGGTGGTTGTTGGCGTTGTTGGCAATCAGTATTACTCTGCTTCGCCGATCCTGTACCGCGTGCTTGCATTGCTCGCTCTCGCTGCTGCAGCTGCCTTTGTAGGCTTGCAGACGGCCAAGGGCAAGTCTTTCTTTGTACTGGTTAAGGAGGCTCGCACCGAGATTCGTAAAGTCGTATGGCCAACTCGCCAAGAAACCACGCAGACCACGCTTATTGTGGTAGCTGTTGTTCTGGTTATGGCGTTGCTGTTGTGGGGGCTCGATTCCCTGCTCGGCTGGCTTGTTTCCTTGATTGTCGGCTAAGGGTGTCCCGTGGCTAAGCGTTGGTACGTTGT
>NZ_JBIVJB010000227.1:0-1925 GCF_044750025.1 Pseudomonas sp. NPDC088885
TTTCAGGGATTCGCGAATCAGCTCGATGGTGATGTCGCGGCCCATGAAGTGCGAGTGGGCGATCACGCGTTTCAGCGCGCCTTCCAGCTCACGGACGTTGGAACGAATACGCTGGGCGATGAAGAACGCGGCGTCGTGCGGCAAGTCGACTTTGGCCTGATCAGCCTTTTTCATCAAGATCGCTACGCGGGTTTCCAGTTCCGGCGGCTCGACGGCAACCGTCAGGCCCCAGCCAAACCGGGATTTAAGGCGCTCTTCAAGGCCTTCGATTTCTTTCGGATAGCGGTCACTGGTGAGAATGACCTGCTGGCCACCTTCAAGCAGGGCGTTGAAGGTGTGGAAAAACTCTTCCTGCGAACGCTCTTTACGGGCGAAGAACTGAATGTCATCGATGAGCAGCGCATCCACCGAACGGTAGAAACGCTTGAACTCGTTGATCGCGTTCAGCTGCAGCGCCTTGACCATGTCGGCCACGAAACGCTCGGAATGCAGGTACACGACCTTGGCATTCGGGTTCTTCTTTAATAGATGGTTACCCACCGCGTGCATCAAGTGAGTTTTACCCAGGCCAACGCCACCATAAAGGAAGAGTGGGTTGTAGCCGTGCTTCGGGTTATCCGCCACTTGCCAGGCCGCCGCGCGGGCGAGCTGGTTGGATTTACCTTCGACGAAATTCTCGAAGGTGAACGTACGGTTCAGGTAGCTGGTGTGCTTGAGCGCACCTTCGACTTGCACAGTGCGTTGCTCGGCGCGAACCGGGGCCTGCTGCGAAGCGGCGCCGGACATCGGATCGAAGCTGTCGCGAGACGGTTCATCGCTGACTTCCGGGCTTTTCTGCGTCGAGCGCTTGGCGCTTGGTGCTGGCGTCTGAGTCGGCGCTGGCGTGTTCACCGGGGCAGCATTCGCTTGCGCCTGGGAAGCTTGCGCTGCCGCCAGTGGCGCATTCGGTGCGGCACGCGGTGCCGAGCTGCGTTTGCTGCCTATTAATAAGGAAAGCGCAGGCGCCATGCCGTTGCCGTGCTCATCCAGCAGTTCAAGGACGCGCCCCAGGTACTTTTCGTTGACCCAGTCCAGAACAAAACGGTTGGGTGCGTAGACGCGCAACTCGTCGCCTTCGGCTTCGACCTGTAGTGGACGGATCCAGGTGTTGAATTGTTGGGCAGGCAGCTCCTCGCGAAAAAGCTCCACGCACTGCTGCAAAAGTTCCACTGACACGGATATCCCCTAAGTTGAAAGCCGGTGAGGCAAAAACAAGCGGCCATTGTAGCGGCGAGCCGCCCACTTATCCACATGCAGGTTGCCCGGTGAACATGATTTATCAATGCGTTAAACCGAAAAAAGGCGACCAACGGTGTGTGAATAAGCTCTGTGGATAACCGCCCCTGAGGGCACTGGACAACTGGGGGTTGAACTCGGTGGATAACCTGCCTGTGGATAACAGGCCATTCCACGCACAGGTTATCCGACAGTGCAGCACAGGCTGAACACGGTTTTCCACTGTAGTTGTCATTCTCTGTACATCACGTGAAATATGGGCTCATGGCACTTATCCACAGAAAATGACGGCCTTAGCTTTTATAAGCTTTACAAAAAAGCTTTAAATAAGTCCCTTCTTTATTTTTATGTTTGGCAGACAGGCTTTCAGCCACAGAGGCCCCCCAGATCTATTTATAAGGAAACGCTGGTTGGAAATTGACCTGAGGGCTTGCTTTCTCTAGAATCCCCGGTCTCTTAAAACGGGGGCCATTCCGGCCCGTTGTGGACGAACCAGGTAACACGACAATGAAACGTACTTTCCAACCAAGCACTATCAAACGCGCCCGTACTCACGGCTTCCGTGCTCGCATGGCTACCAAGAACGGCCGTGCTGTCCTGTCGCGTCGCCGCGCCAAAGGTCGTGCGCGTCTGGCAGTTTGATAATCCGG
>NZ_JBIVJB010000228.1:0-1923 GCF_044750025.1 Pseudomonas sp. NPDC088885
CTGGTCACCGGCGGCCTGTTGGCGCTGGTCATCGTGTTCGGCTGGCAGGCTTATCACAAATATCAGGGCAACCAGTCGCAAGGCGCCTCGGTGCTCTATCAGCAATTGCTGGAAACCACGCTGACGCCTGACGGCAAACCTGATGCTGCCCGCGTTGCGGATCTGGCCGGCAAGCTCAACAGCGAATTCGGCGGTACTGCCTACGCGCAGTACGGCAGCCTGTTCGTCGCCAAAGTGGCGGTCGACAGCGGCAAGCTGGACGACGCTGCGACCGAGCTGAAAGCCATCGTCGACAAACCGGCAAACCCGGCGCTGGGCGAAATCGCCCGTCAGCGTCTGGCACAGGTTTTGGGTGCGTTGAACAAAGCTGAAGACGGTCTGAAACTGCTCGACGGCGACGCCGACAAAGCGTTCCTGGCCACTCGCGAAGAACTCAAGGGCGACCTGCTGGTGCAGCTGGGCCGTACCGATGACGCGAACAAGGCGTATCAAAAAGCCAAGGCAGCACTGTCGGATGAAGCGGCGGTCGGTGGCCTTCAAATCAAGCTCGACGACCTGGCCAAAGGGGATGCGTGACGTGATCCGTTGGAAGCATGCAGCATTGCTGGCTCTGGCCCTTCTGGCCGCGGGTTGCAGCAGCAACAGCAAAAAAGAATTGCCACCGGCTGAACTGACCGACTTCAAAGAAGAAGTGGTTCTGCAAAAGCAGTGGAGTCGTTCGATCGGTGACGGTCAGGGCGAAACCTATAACATGCTGGTGCCGGCGATCGACGGTGACACCATCTACGCGGCCGATGTGACCGGCGTAGTAATGGGCATGGATCGCAGCAACGGCGACGTGAAGTGGAAGCAAGACCTTGAACTGCCTGTCTCCGGCGCCGTTGGCGTAGGTTACGGTCTGGTTCTGATCGGTACGCTGCGTGGCGAAGTCGTCGCTCTGGACGCCAGCAATGGTGAAGAGAAGTGGCGCGCTCGCGTCAACAGCGAAGTCCTTGCGCCGCCGGCCAACAACGGCGACGTGGTGGTTGTGCAGACTCAGGACGATCGTCTGATCGGTCTGGATGCCTCCACCGGTACTCAGCGCTGGGTGTATGACAGCACCCCGGCCGTTCTGACCCTGCGTGGCACCAGTGCTCCGCTGGTTACCAACCGCCTCGCGGTGGCTGGCCTGTCGACCGGTAAAGTTGTCGCCCTGGATATTTCCAACGGCGTGCCGGTCTGGGAACAACGTATTGCGATTCCGCAAGGTCGTTCGGAACTGGAGCGCGTGGTCGACATCGACGGCGGTCTGCTGTTGTCCGGCGGCACCCTGTACGTTGCCAGCTATCAGGGTCGCGTCGCGGCACTGGATCTGGAAAGCGGTCGTCAACTCTGGCAGCGCGATGCGTCGAGCTACGCGGGTATTGCTCAGGGTTTCGGCAGCGTTTACGTGAGCCTGTCTTCGGGCACTGTTGAAGGCGTCGACGAGCGTTCCACCACAGCATTGTGGAGCAACGATTCGCTGGCTCGCCGTCAACTGTCGGCTCCGGAAGTGTTCTCCAGCTATGTAGCAGTGGGTGACCTGGAAGGTTATCTGCACCTGTTGAGTCAGGTTGACGGCCGTTTCGTCGGCCGTGAGCGCATCGACAGCGACGGCCTGCGTGCCCGTCCGCTGGTGGTGGGTGACACGATTTATGTGTATGGCAACAGCGGCAAACTGGAAGCCCTGACCATCAAGTAACAACTATGCTTGGGGATAACACCCCAGGCAGCTTCACTAGTGGAAGTGAACCTGTTCACTCCCACAGTGTTGCCCCGAGCACCAGCCGCTGCCTCGCAGCGGCTTTTGTATTTTCTGAAATAACGAAGTGGAGAGCCGCATGGTTCCCGTAATCGCCCTGGTGGGCCGACCGAACGTCGGCAAGTCCACCTTGTTCAACCGCC
>NZ_JBIVJB010000229.1:0-1911 GCF_044750025.1 Pseudomonas sp. NPDC088885
AGGCCGCGAATCATGCCGATGAAGAGAAGTCTTGTCAAGGGCACTTGAATCGTTCCGCTAAGTGGTAGGTATAAAGAGGCGGGATATTTATTTCCGGCGCTTGACCTGTAAACTCGCGAGCTTTGGCTCTGTGCTGCTGCGGCGCGGAGTATCGCATAAGTAGGCGCTTAATTCGCCTGCTGTTTATCGACAGGCACAAATTCCCTCAATGAATCTGCTCAAATCGTTGGCCGCCGTCAGCTCTATCACGATGCTTTCCCGGATTCTGGGTTTTGTTCGTGACACGCTTATCGCCCGCACATTCGGCGCCGGGATGGCGACAGACGCCTTCTTTATCGCCTTCAAACTGCCCAATCTGCTGCGAAGAATTTTTGCCGAGGGCGCTTTCTCCCAGGCATTCGTGCCAATTCTGGCCGAATACAAAAGTCAGCAGGGCGAAGAGGCGACCCGTACCTTTATTGCCTACGTATCGGGCCTGCTGACGCTGGTACTGGCGATCGTCACCGCACTGGGCATGATCGCGGCGCCTTGGGTGATCTGGGCCACGGCGCCCGGTTTCACCGATACGCCGGAAAAATTCCAGCTCACCTCTGATCTGTTGCGGGTGACGTTCCCCTATATATTGCTGATCTCGCTGTCGTCGCTGGCCGGCGCGATCCTCAATACCTGGAACCGCTTCTCGGTGCCAGCGTTTGTGCCGACCTTGCTTAACCTCAGCATGATCGTGTTCTCGCTGTTCCTCACCCCGTACTTCGATCCACCAGTCATGGCCCTTGGCTGGGCGGTATTGGTCGGTGGTCTGGCGCAGCTGCTCTATCAACTGCCGCACCTGAAAAAGATCGGCATGCTGGTGCTGCCGCGTCTGAACCTGCGCGATACCGGCGTGTGGCGCGTGATGAAGCAGATGCTGCCGGCGATCCTCGGTGTCTCGGTCAGCCAGATTTCGCTGATCATCAACACTATCTTCGCCTCGTTTCTGGTCGCAGGTTCGGTGTCGTGGATGTACTACGCCGACCGTTTGATGGAGTTGCCATCCGGTGTGCTTGGCGTGGCGTTGGGCACGATTTTGCTGCCGACATTGGCAAAAACCTATGCGAGCAAGGATCGTCACGAGTATTCGCGGATTCTCGATTGGGGCCTGCGTCTGTGCTTTGTGCTGGTGCTGCCGTGCTCGTTGGCGTTGGGGATTCTCGCCGAGCCGCTGACCGTGTCGCTGTTCCAGTACGGTCAGTTCAGTGGCTTCGACGCAGAAATGACTCAGCGTGCGCTGATTGCTTATTCTGTCGGCCTGCTCGGGATTATCGTGATCAAAGTGCTGGCGCCGGGCTTTTATGCGCAACAGAACATCCGAACCCCGGTGAAAATCGCAATTTTCACTTTGGTGGTTACCCAGCTGTTCAACCTGGTATTGATCGGCCCACTGGCTCACGCCGGTCTGGCCTTGGCCATCAGTGCGGGTGCCTGCCTCAACGCCGGGCTGCTGTTCTACCAACTGCGCAAACAGCAGATGTATCAGCCGCAGCCGGGCTGGGCCAAATTCGGTTTCAAACTGGTGCTCGCGGTGGCGGTGATGTCCGTGGTGCTGTTGATCGGCATGCATTTCATGCCGCCATGGGATCAAGGGCACATGCTTGAGCGCTTCCTGCGTCTGGGCGCCTTGGTCGCGGCTGGCGTGGTGTCCTATTTCGGTATGTTGCTGCTGCTCGGTTTCCGCCTGCGCGACTTCAATCGCAAGGCCTTGAGCTAAGGTTTTTCTCTTTATGGATGGGCGCGGGCCGGCAGTTTTGTCGGCTCGTTCACTTTGCGTTACGGTGTTGCCTGTCGTCGGCCGTCGGGTGTGGTTATAATCGACCACTTTATGAGCAAGAAGCGCGTTATGCAGCTGGTTCGAGGCCTCCACAACTTGCGCCC
>NZ_JBIVJB010000230.1:0-1903 GCF_044750025.1 Pseudomonas sp. NPDC088885
GGCCTATGTGGACGCTATGAATTCCAACGATCAGATCTTCCTGGCTCAACCTGGTGGCCGCCTGTCCGGTCGGATTCGCGTACCGGGCGACAAATCCATTTCCCACCGTTCGATCATGCTCGGTTCGCTGGCCGAAGGCGTCACCGAAGTCGAAGGCTTCCTTGAGGGCGAAGACGCCCTGGCGACCTTGCAGGCGTTCCGCGACATGGGCGTGGTCATCGAAGGCCCGCACCACGGTCGCGTGACCATCCACGGTGTCGGCCTGCACGGTCTGAAACCGGCGCCGGGCCCGATCTATCTGGGCAACTCCGGCACCTCGATGCGTCTGCTCTCCGGCCTGTTGGCTGCGCAGAACTTCGACAGCACTTTGACCGGCGATGCCTCGCTGTCCAAGCGTCCGATGAATCGCGTGGCCAATCCACTGCGTGAAATGGGCGCCGTGATTGAAACCGCGGCTGAAGGTCGTCCACCGATGACGATTCGTGGCGGTCACAAGCTCAAAGGCCTGACCTACACCATGCCGATGGCCAGTGCTCAGGTGAAATCCTGCCTGCTGCTCGCCGGTCTGTACGCTGAAGGCAAGACCACTGTGACCGAGCCCGCTCCGACTCGCGACCACACCGAGCGCATGCTGCGTGGTTTCGGCTATCCGGTCAGCGTTGAAGGCGCTACGGCTTCGGTTGAGTCCGGCGGCAAACTGACGGCGACCCACATTGAAGTCCCGGGCGACATCTCGTCGTCGGCGTTCTTCCTTGTAGCGGCCTCGATCGCCGAAGGTTCGGAGCTGGTGCTTGAGCACGTCGGCATCAACCCGACCCGTACTGGCGTTATCGACATCCTGCGCCTGATGGGCGCTGACATCACTCTGGAAAACCAGCGTGAAGTCGGCGGTGAGCCTGTCGCTGACCTGCGCGTGCGGGCAGCTAAACTCAAAGGTATCGAGATTCCGGAAGAACTGGTTCCACTGGCGATCGACGAATTCCCGGTGCTGTTCGTGGCAGCCGCCTGTGCCGAAGGGCGCACGGTGCTGACCGGCGCAGAAGAGCTGCGGGTCAAGGAATCCGATCGCATTCAGGTCATGGCGGACGGTTTGCTGGCGCTGGGCGTCAAGTGCGAACCGACCCCGGACGGCATCATCATCGACGGCGGTCAGATCGGCGGCGGCGAAGTGCATGGTCACGGCGATCATCGTATTGCCATGGCTTTCAGTGTGGCCTCGCTGCGCGCCACTGCACCGATCCGCATCCATGATTGCGCCAACGTCGCGACATCGTTCCCGAACTTCCTCGCGTTGTGCGGGCAGGTCGGTATTCGTGTGGCACAAGAGGCTCAGTCGTGAACAACATTGCACCGGTCATCACCATTGATGGGCCAAGCGGCTCGGGCAAAGGCACCGTAGCCGGGATTCTGGCCAAGCGTCTGGGCTGGAACCTGCTGGATTCCGGTGCGCTGTACCGTTTGCTGGCATTCGCTGCGCACAACCATGGTGTTGATCTGACCAATGAAGAGCTGCTGAAGAAACTCGCCGCTCATCTGGATGTTCAGTTTATTGCGGCGACCGACGGTCAGTTGCAACGCATCATTCTGGAAGGCGACGAAGTCAGCGATGTCATCCGTACTGAAAGCGTCGGTTCCGGTGCTTCTCAAGTGGCTGCATTGCCAGCCGTGCGCGAGGCGCTGCTGCAGCGACAGCGAGCTTTCCAGGAAGCGCCGGGCCTTGTAGCGGATGGTCGCGACATGGGCACCGTGGTTTTTCCAAGCGCACCGCTGAAGATTTTCCTGACCGCCAGTGCCGAGGAGAGAGCGCGCCGTCGATATTTGCAGTTGAAGGGCAAAGTCGAGGGTGTTAGTCTGTCGAGTCTGCTAGATGAGATCCGTGCGCGCGACGAGCGTGACACCCAGC
>NZ_JBIVJB010000231.1:0-1856 GCF_044750025.1 Pseudomonas sp. NPDC088885
CGACTACATCCTCAGCAAAGTGCCGCTGCAGTTCAAATCACTCAACTACATTCGTGGTCGCAGCTTCCAGCAGAGCCTGATCCTGATCGACGAATGTCAGAACCTCACACCGCACCAGATGAAAACCATCATCACCCGTGCCGGCGCCGGTTCGAAAGTGGTGTGCCTGGGCAACCTCGCACAGATCGACACCCCTTACCTGTCCGCGACCAGCTCCGGGCTGACCTACCTGACCGAACGCTTCAAGGATTTCCCGAACGGTGTGCACATCACCCTGCAAGGGGTGCCTCGCTCGATCCTGGCTGAATACGCCGAAACCCATCTGTAACTGCATCACAACCAAAACCGGGCGGCCCCAAAAGCCGCCCGGTTTTTTTCTGGATAAATGCATAACCAATGTGGGAGCGGGCTTGCTCGCGAATGCGCTGTGCCAGTCACCAAATGTGTGCCTGATACACCGCATTCGCGAGCAAGCCCGCTCCCACAGGGGATAGTGGTGATTTCATAATCAATGATGCGGAAATTTGACCCGCAGGTTTACAATCCCCGCTCCTGATCAGGAGTAATCCCGTGCTGACTCATCTCGATTCCCAAGGTCGCGCCAACATGGTCGACGTCACCGAAAAAGCCGTGACGTTCCGTGAAGCGACGGCCCAAGCGCTGGTGCGCATGCTCCCCGAAACGCTGCAGATGATCGTCAGCGGCGGCCATCCCAAGGGGGACGTGTTCGCCGTGGCGCGCATTGCCGGCATTCAGGCGGCGAAGAAAACCAGCGATCTGATTCCCCTGTGCCACCCGCTGATGCTTACCGGCGTCAAAGTCGAACTCAGCGCTGACGGCGAAGACACCGTGCGCATCGTCGCCCGTTGCAAACTGTCCGGGCAGACCGGCGTCGAGATGGAAGCGCTGACCGCCGCCAGCGTCGCCGCCCTGACCATCTACGACATGTGCAAAGCCGTCGATCGCGGCATGACCATCGAAAGCGTGCGTCTGCTGGAGAAGGTCGGCGGCAAGAGCGGGCACTTTCAAGCGGAGCAGCCATGAACCTGACCGTGAGGTTTTTTGCCCGTTACCGTGAAGCGCTGGGCGTGGATTCGCTGAAGGTGGAAGGTGATTTCGCTACCGTCGACGACGTGCGTGCATTGCTTGCGCAACGGGATGGCGCTGAAGTACTGAGCGAACAGAACCTGATGTGCGCACGCAACGAAGACCTCTGCCAGCTCGACGAGCCTGTGGTCGATGGCGACGAAGTGGCGTTTTTCCCCACCGTGACCGGAGGCTGAGCCATGGCGATTCGTGTGCAGGCCACGCCGTTCGACCCGGGCGCTGAAGTCAACGCGATGCACGCGGCCAATGTCGGCGTCGGCGCGGTGGTGAGTTTTGTCGGCTACGTGCGCGACTTCAATGACGGGCTGGATGTGGCGGGGATGTTTCTTGAGCACTATCCGGGCATGACCGAAAAAGCCCTCGGCAAAATCGCCATCGAAGCCGAGCAGCGCTGGCCGCTGCTGAAACTGGAGGTGCTGCATCGCATCGGCGCGCTCGAGCCGGGCGAGCCGATCGTGTTCGTCGGCGCCGCCAGCGCCCATCGCCAGGCCGCATTCGATGCCTGCGCTTTTGTCATGGACTACCTGAAAACCCGTGCACCGTTCTGGAAGAAAGAAAACACCAGCGACGGGCCGCGTTGGGTTGAGGGGCGGGACAGTGATCATGCAGCGGCGGATCGCTGGAAAAAGTAATTCTTGTAGCGCCCTTTAGTCAGCCTTCGCGAGCAAGCCCGCTTGTGTCTTGCGTAGGAGTTAGAATCGGGATGAGAGGGATGGTTGGCAAGCTGAATGCCCGGGGTGCTTAAAGCA
>NZ_JBIVJB010000232.1:0-1821 GCF_044750025.1 Pseudomonas sp. NPDC088885
CGTCGCCACAGAAGAAGTTGTCCACCAGTTTGAACACCAGTTTGGCGTCAAGGATGAACAGCGCGGTGCCGCGCAACGGTTTGATCTTGACCAGGTTGAGGCTGGTCGGTACGTACAGCGAGTGCACGTATTCGCCGAACTTCATCATCTGCACGCCTTCGGCACCGTCTTCCTCTTCCTGCTGACGTTCGAGCATGTCGCGCAGGACGAGTTTGCCGATCGCATCCTCGACGGTCATTTCGCCTTCTTCGTCCTTCTCAAGGGTGTTTTTCAACGCCTCGATCAGGAACCAGACGTTGCTCATCCGGTAATCGGCGGCTTTGTCGCTGGAGCTGTTGGTGCGCAGCCAGTTCTCGTAGTCGATGTCCATGACCATGCTGCGCAGCGCGGAGATCGGGTCCTCGCCGGCGCACTGCTCGCGCACCTTGTCCATGAAACGCTTGAAGCGCGACAGGCGATCGGTGAAGCGGCTGTCCAGATGTTCGCCCAGACCGATTTCGTCGGTGGCGGCGTACATCGAGATCTTGCGTTCGGTGGCGTAGTTGCCGAGTTTTTCCAGGGTGGTCGAGCCGATTTCGCGGCGCGGCACGTTGATCACGCGCAGGAAGGCGTTGTCGTCATCCGGGTTCACGATCAGGCGGAAGTAGGCCATCAGGTCTTTCACTTCCTGGCGGCCGAAGAAGCTGTTGCCGCCGCTCAGGCGATACGGCACCTGGTGGTGCTGCAACTTCAGCTCGATCAGTTTGGCCTGATAGTTACCGCGATAGAGGATCGCAAAATCGCTGTACGGGCGGTCAGTGCGCAAGTGCAGGCTGAGGATTTCCATGGCCACGCGCTCGGCTTCGGCGTCCTCGTTACGGCAGCGGATCACGCGGATCTCGTCGCCGTGGCCCATTTCACTCCACAGCTGCTTTTCGAATTCGTGCGGGTTGTTCGAGATCAGCACGTTGGCGCAGCGCAGGATACGACTGGTCGAGCGATAGTTCTGTTCGAGCATCACCACTTTCAAGGACGGATAGTCGTCCTTGAGCAGCATCAGGTTTTCCGGTCGCGCGCCACGCCAGGCGTAGATCGACTGGTCGTCGTCGCCGACCACGGTGAACTGGTTGCGCTTGCCGATGAGCATTTTTACCAGCAGGTACTGGCTGGCGTTGGTGTCCTGATATTCATCGACGAGCAGGTAGCGCACCTTGTTCTGCCACTTTTCGAGAATGTCGGCGTGTTCTTCGAAGAGTTTTACCGGCAGCAGGATCAGGTCGTCGAAGTCCACCGCGTTGAACGCTTTAAGCGTGCGCTGATAGTGGGTGTAGACGATGGCGGCAGTCTGTTCCTTGGGATTACGCGCGTTCTCCAGCGCCTGAGGCGGCAGGATCAGGTCGTTTTTCCAGGCGCCGATCATGTTCTTGATCTCGTCGACGCCGTCTTCGCCTGCGTATTCCTTCTGCATGATGTCGGTCATCAGGGACTTGACGTCGGTCTCGTCGAAGATCGAGAAACCGGGTTTGTAGCCCAGCCGCACGTGCTCCTTGCGGATGATGTTCAGACCGAGGTTGTGGAAGGTGCAGACCGTCAGGCCGCGACCTTCGCCGGCGCGCAAGAGGGTACCGACCCGCTCTTTCATCTCGCGCGCGGCCTTGTTGGTAAAGGTCATGGCGACGATGTACTGGGCGCGGATGCCGCAGTTCTGGATCAGGTGCGCGATTTTGCGCGTGATCACGCTGGTCTTGCCGGAGCCAGCACCGGCGAGCACAAATATAGGGCCGCAGACGTAGTTCACGGCTTCTTGCTGCCTGGGATTGAGTCGGGACATACGACAATTCG
>NZ_JBIVJB010000233.1:0-1801 GCF_044750025.1 Pseudomonas sp. NPDC088885
CGTTTTCGTGGTGCGGGAACTCGAGGTCGCTGCCGCCGCCATGAATATCGAAGGTCTCGCCGAGGCAGCAGGTGGACATCACCGAGCACTCGATGTGCCAGCCCGGACGCCCGGCGCCCCACGGCGATTCCCAGCTTGGCTCGCCCGGTTTGGTGGCTTTCCACAGCACGAAGTCCAACGGATCCTGCTTGGCTTCGTCGACTTCAATACGCGCGCCGATGCGCAGGTCTTCGATTTTCTTGCGCGACAGTTTGCCGTAGCCCATGAATTTGGCGACGCGGTAGTACACGTCGCCATTGCCCGGGGCGTAGGCGTAACCCTTGTCGATCAAGGTCTGGATCATGCTCAGCATGCCGGGAATATGATCGGTGGCACGCGGCTCCATGTCCGGTTTGAGGATGTTGAGACGCGCCTCGTCCTCGTGCATCGCGGTGATCATGCGCTCGGTCAGCGCGTCGTACGGCTCGCCGTTTTCGCGGGCACGATTGATGATCTTGTCTTCAATGTCGGTGATGTTGCGCACGTACGTCAGGTTGTAACCGCTGAAGCGCAACCAACGGGTCACCAGGTCGAACGCGACCATGCTGCGGCCGTGGCCGATGTGGCAGTAGTCATACACGGTCATCCCGCAGACGTACATGCGCACATTGTTGCCATCCAGCGGTTTGAAGACTTCTTTGCTCTTGGTGAGCGTGTTGTAAATCGTCAGCACTTTTAATTTCCTTGACGCTGAATCACTGGCCCCACGAATCACGCAGGGTCACGGTACGGTTGAATACCGGCTGACCTGGTTTCGAGTCCTTCAAATCGGCGACGAAGTAGCCTTCGCGCTCGAACTGGAAACGGTCTTCCGGCTGCGCATTGCCAAGCGATGGCTCCGCACGACAACCGGTGAGTACCTGCAGCGAATCAGGGTTGATGTTGTCGAGGAAACTTGCGCTGTCTTCAGCCTTCTCAGGGTTCGCCGAACGGAACAGACGATCGTACAGACGCACTTCGCACTCGACGCTGGCCGCGGCCGGTACCCAGTGGATCACGCCCTTGACCTTGCGGCCTTCAGGGTTTTTACCGAGGGTTTCCGGGTCGTACGAGCAACGCAGTTCGACGATGTTGCCGTCGGCGTCCTTGATCGCTTCGTCGGCACGGATCACGTAGCTGCCGCGCAGACGCACTTCACCGGCCGGTTCCAGGCGCTTGTAGCCCTTCGGCGGCTCTTCCATGAAGTCGTCACGGTCGATGTAGATTTCCCGGGCGAACGGCAGCGCGCGCACGCCCATGTCTTCTTTCGGGTGGCGCGGCAGTTCGAGGTTCTCGACCTGGCCTTCCGGGTAGTTGGTGATCACGACTTTCAGTGGACGCAGGACGCACATGGCACGCGGCGCGGTGTGGTCGAGGTCATCACGGATGCTGAATTCGAGCATGCCGAAGTCAACCACGCCGTCGGAACGGTTGGTGCCGACCATTTCGCAGAAGTTGCGGATCGATTTCGGCGTGTAGCCACGGCGGCGGAAGCCCGACAACGTGGACATGCGCGGATCGTCCCAGCCATGCACGTGCTTTTCATCGACCAGTTGCTTGAGCTTGCGCTTGCTGGTGATGGTGTAGTTGAGGTTCAGGCGGCTGAACTCGTACTGACGCGGGTGCGCCGGCACTGGCAGCGCGTCGAGGAACCACTCGTACAGCGGACGATGGCTTTCGAATTCCAGGGTGCAGATCGAGTGGGTGATGGCACGGTCGCGCAGGATCGTAACGTCGCGCTCACTGGTGGCCAGCCCACTGTGACCGTGCGCGAACCAACGCT
>NZ_JBIVJB010000234.1:0-1801 GCF_044750025.1 Pseudomonas sp. NPDC088885
CCGATGGCCCGGCCGGCGGTTTGGCTTGCGGGTTTCCATCCCTATTGCTCTCCAATGGTCGGCTGCCAGAATTCACTAACTTGGCATAATTTGTGCCGACAAAATGAGCGCAGAGTATAGGGGCGGTTCTGCCCCTATTCAACTGTCAGGTAGTGATTTCCGACTGCGCGCTACATGAGGAAATGTTTCAGCGGATGTGTGCGAGCACACCTTGAAGCTCATCGAGCGAGTTATAACCGATCACCAACTGACCCTTTCCCTTCTTCCCGTGGCGAATCTGCACCGCAGAGCCTAGGCGCTCGGCCAGACGCTGTTCGAGGCGGGCGATATCCGGGTCGGGTTTGCTGGCTTCCACAGGCTCCGGTTTGCCACTCAACCACTGGCGAACCAGTGCTTCAGTTTGGCGCACGGTCAGGCCGCGTGCGACAACATGTCGCGCCCCTTCAACCTGCTGATTCTCGGGCAGACCGAGCAAAGCACGGGCATGACCCATTTCCAGGTCGCCGTGGGACAGCATCGTCTTGATGACCTCCGGCAGCGCAATAAGCCGCAACAGGTTGGCCACAGTGACGCGGGATTTACCCACAGCCTCGGCAACCTGCTGCTGAGTCAACTGGAATTCCTGCTGCAAACGCTGCAAGGCCACCGCTTCTTCGATTGGATTGAGGTCTTCGCGCTGGATGTTCTCGATTAGCGCAATGGCGATCGCGGTTTCATCGGGTACGTCGCGCACCATCGCCGGGATGGTTTCTTGCCCGGCTTGCTGGCTCGCGCGCCAGCGACGTTCACCGGCGATGATTTCAAAACGGCCACCGCCAATCGGGCGCACCACGATTGGCTGCATCACGCCTTGTGCCTTGATCGACAGCGCCAGCTCTTCCAGCGCTTGCGGATCCATGTCCCGACGCGGCTGGTATTTCCCGCGCTGGAGCAGATCCAGCGGCAGGTGCTGCAGCTCACGGGTGTCAGCTTGCGCGGCTTGTTCTTCCAGCGCGCTGACAGTCGGACCACTCAGCAGTGCATCCAGTCCACGTCCGAGACCTCGTTTCTTGACGGCCATGGGGATTCCTTAAGTTGCCTGAGCGGCGGCGATGCGTGAATTTTTGCGCTGACGGCGAACCATCTCGCCAGCCAGGGCCAGATAAGCCAGGGCGCCACGCGATTGCTTGTCGTAGGCCAGCGCCGGCATGCCGTAGCTTGGCGCTTCGGCCAGACGGATGTTGCGCGGGATCACCGTGTCGTAAAGCTGCTCGCCAAAGTGTTCCTTGAGCTGCGCCGAAACATCGTTCATCAGGCTCAGCCGCGGGTCGTACATGGTCCGCAGCAGGCCTTCGACTTTCAGGTTCGGATTGAGCAGTTCGGCGATGCGCTTGATGTTGTCCACAAGGTCGCTGAGACCTTCGAGCGCAAAGTACTCGCACTGCATGGGGATAATTACCCCGTCAGCAGCGACCAGTGCGTTCAGCGTGAGCATCGACAGCGACGGCGGGCAGTCGATCAAAATGTAATCGTAGTTTTCACGGATCGGCGCCAGCGCGCTGCGCAGACGGCTTTCCTTCATCTGCATTTCCAGCAGCACCACTTCTGCCGCGGTCAAATCGCGGTTGGCCGGCAGCAGTTGATAACCGCCGTGCTCGGAATAGTGCATGGCCTGCGCCAGATCGCATTCGCCGATCAGCAGGTCGTAAACCGAGTTTTCCAGGCCGTGTTTATCCACACCGCTACCCATGGTGGCGTTGCCCTGTGGATCGAGATCGATCAACAGCACCCGGCGCTGCCGAAGGCTGCGATCTTTTGATCT
>NZ_JBIVJB010000235.1:0-1405 GCF_044750025.1 Pseudomonas sp. NPDC088885
CGCGCCGGTTTCGATGCAGCTTGCGACCACACCGACAAAGGCGCCGTCCTGGTCCTTCACCAGGTCCACGGCATAGTACTCGTTGAGGAAGGTGGTACCGGCTTTCAGGTTGCCCTGATAAAGGGTGTGCAGCAGCGCGTGACCGGTACGGTCGGAAGCGGCGCACGTACGGGCAGCCTGCCCGCCTTTGCCGTAATCCTTGGACTGGCCGCCGAACGGACGCTGGTAGATGCGGCCCTGTTCGGTACGCGAGAACGGCATGCCCATGTGGTCCAGCTCATAAACAGCAGCCGGGCCTTCCTGACACATGTATTCGATAGCGTCCTGGTCACCGATGTAGTCGGAACCCTTGACGGTATCGTACATGTGCCAGCGCCAGTCATCGTTCGGGTCAGCGGACGCGATTGCGCAAGTGATGCCGCCTTGAGCGGATACAGTGTGCGAACGGGTCGGGAAAACCTTGGTGATCACGGCAGTCTTGTGACCGCCCTGTGCCAGTTGCAGCGCAGCGCGCATGCCGGCACCGCCACCACCAATAATGATGGCGTCGAAAGAAATCGTTGGAATGTTAGCCATGACTCAGATACCCCAGAGAATCTGCACACCCCAGACGAAGTAAGCGAACATCGCAACGCCGCATACTGCCTGGAAAAGGAAACGTATAGCCGTCGCGGACTTGCCGAACGCCATTGGCGTCAGGTAGTCAGTCGCGATGGTCCACATGCCGACCCAGGCGTGAGCGCCGAGGGCAACAAGGGCCAGGAGGCTGAAAATACGCATCCCGTTGTGGGCGAACAGTTCATGCCACTGGGCATACTCGAGGCCAGGGTGGGCCACGACGTATCCGATCAGGAAGATGAAGTAAGCCGCGAGAACGACCGCAGACACACGTTGCGCCATCCAGTCATAGAGGCCCGAACGCGAGAGGTTCGTGACGTTAGTTACCATATCCAAACTCCTGCCAGAACGATTACCACCACGGAAACGGCGATAACGATTTTCGAGCCCAGCTTGCCGCCTTCCAGCGTCTCACCGATGCCCATGTCCATGATCAAGTGGCGCACACCGGCTACCAAGTGATACAGCAGAGCGGACAGGATGCCCCAAATCACTAGCTTGGCTAGCGGACTGGTCAGACACGCTTTCACCTGACCGAAGCCTTCCTCAGAGCTCAGCGACTTGTCCAATGCGTAAAGCATGATGGCAAGGCACACGAAGAGGATGACACCGGAGATTCGGTGAAGAATGGACGTGTAAGCAGTGACTGGGAGTTTGATGGTCCTTAGGTCTAGGTTTACAGGTCGTTGGCTTTTCACGGCTTTTTTTTCACACTGAAGAGCCCCTAACAATCAGGGCAAAGTTGTTGGGGAGTGCACTGGTCAGGTAACCACCACCCAGGGATGCG
>NZ_JBIVJB010000235.1:1415-1801 GCF_044750025.1 Pseudomonas sp. NPDC088885
CAATGAAAGCAAGCCCAAAAGCCCTTGGCGGTCGGTGGCCGAGTATAGACAGTTAGGCTACTAATGACAACGCAATCACCTACCCCCAATAGCTGATTGCACAAGTTGCATAAAAGGCGTAAATGGCAGGCAATTTCGAGGAAAAAGTGCGCTTAAAGCCTTCTGGAGCAAGACTTTAGGCAAATTGACATTCGAATTTATCTCACTATAGTGGTGCGGGCCCTGCGTGGGGGGTCTGTCTGATGGTTCAAGCATAAATAGGAGGCCACATGGCTGACAAAAAAGCGCAGTTGATCATCGAGGGCGCAGCCCCCGTCGAGCTGCCCATTTTAACCGGCACCGTTGGTCCCGATGTAATCGATGTTCGGGGCCTGACGGCCACGGGC
>NZ_JBIVJB010000236.1:0-1798 GCF_044750025.1 Pseudomonas sp. NPDC088885
GGATGGGTCTGGGGCCCGGAGGGTTATTTCCGTGACCGTGGTAGCGATTACCTGGAAGCGCAACAGACTGCACCGATGCAACTGCCACCGGATGTCAGCACCTCCAAGCGTCTGGATCCGCTGCTGCCGATCCCGCGCAACGTCGCTGATGACACCGCCAAGGGCGAATACGTGGTTCCACGTCCTCAGCCACTGTCGGCCATCGCCGATGCCACCGACTACTCGCTGCAGAAGAGCGGCGATTCGCGTTGGGTCATGGCCCAGCATCCACCGGCCGAAGTCTGGCCAGTGGCGGTGCAATTCTTCCAGGACAACGGTTTCCGTCTGGATGAACAGCGTCCGCAAACCGGCGAATTCACCACCACCTGGCAGCATTCCGATGAGCTGTCCGCGTCGATGGCCAAGCGCCTGAGCGCGGCTGGCGTCGCCACTGACAGCGAAACCCGCGTCCGTGTGCGTATCGAGCCAGGCGTGCAGCGCAACACCAGTGAAATCTACGTGGTCAGCGCTGAGCGTCCTGCCGGCAGCACCGCCGATGTCGATTTCACCAACCGCTCGGTCAACACTGGCCTGGACGCTGCGCTGGTCGACGACATGCTCGCAAGCATGAGCCGGATCTCCGAGAAGGGCGGTTCGGTGTCGATGCTCGCTTCGCGTGATTTCGATACGCCGAGCCGCGTCAGCCTCAGCGAAGACGGCAGCGGCAACCCGGTGTTGAACGTCGGTACCGATCTGGATCGTGCCTGGTCGAGCGTTGGCCGTGCACTGGAACAAGGCGAATGGCGCGTTGAAGACATCAACCGCAGCCTTGGTCTGTACTACATCAACCTGGCCGAAAAAGCCGAGAAGAAAGACGACAAGCCTGGTTTCTTCAGCAGCCTGTTCGGCAGTGCGCCGACCAAGGAAGAAGTTGAATCCCGTGCCGAGCGTTATCAGGTTCGCCTGAGCAAGGTTGGCGAGAACATTCAGGTCACCGTCGAGAAAAACATCAACACCGTCGCGCCGGCTGAAGTGGCGCGTAAAGTGCTGAGCGTGATTCAGGACAACCTGGGCTGATCAACCATGCGTTTTGCCGTTCTCGGCAGCGGTAGCCAAGGGAACGGCACGCTGATCGCCAGTGCTGATACGTATGTGCTGGTGGATTGTGGTTTTTCCCTGCGGGAAACCGAAAAACGCCTGTTGCGCCTGGGTGTGAACCCGGCGCAACTGAGCGCGATACTCGTAACCCACGAACATGCCGACCACGTGCATGGCGTGGGTTTACTGTCTCGACGCTACAATCTGCCGGTCTACCTCAGTCGCGGCACACTGCGCGGGATGCGCAAACCGATAGAACCCGCAGGCTTTCTGGCCGGCGGCGAGCAACTGCAGATCGGTGCACTGAACATCGGGGTCATTGCCGTGGCCCACGATGCGCAGGAACCGACCCAGTATGTCTTCAGTGATCAAGAGCAGCGGCGCTTCGGCCTGCTGACCGATCTGGGTTCCTACTGCGAGCGGGTGCTGGACGGTTATCGGGATCTCGATGCGTTGATGATCGAGTCCAACCATTGTCGTGACATGCTGGCCCGTGGGCACTACCCGTACTTTCTCAAGCAGCGGGTGGGCGGCGAGCTGGGACATTTGAACAACCATCAGGCGGCTTTCCTGGTGTCCGAGTTGGGCTGGCAGGGCTTGCAACACCTTGTCCTGGCTCATCTGAGCAGCAAGAACAACATGCCGCAGCTGGCCCGGCAATGTTTTGTCGACACCCTCGGGTGCGACCCGGACTGGCTGCAACTGGCCGATCAAGATTCAG
>NZ_JBIVJB010000237.1:0-1673 GCF_044750025.1 Pseudomonas sp. NPDC088885
GACCGTCGGCAGCGTCGCCAGCCTCCCGGCCCTGGCCGCCGATGAGCTGCACTACAACCAGATTTCCCTGCGCGCCGAAGTCAGCACGGAAGTCGCCCGCGACCTGATGATCGTCACCCTCTACACCGAAGAACAAAACACCGACCCGGCCAAACTCGCCGCCGACATCAGCACCGCCATGAACAAGGCCCTCGGCCAGGCCAAACAAGTCAAAGACATCACCCTGCGCCAGGGTAGCCGCAACAGCTACCCGATCTACGACACCAAAGGCCAAAAGATCACCGGCTGGCGTGAACGCGCCGAACTGCGCCTGGAAAGCTCCGACTTCGCCGCCCTGTCCAAACTCACCGGCGAACTGCTGGGCGACCTGAAAATGGGCGGCATGGACTTCGCCATCGCCGACCCGACCCGCAAGGCCAGCGAAGACAAACTCCTAAAAGAAGCTGTCACCGCGTTCAAAAACCGCGCCCAACTGGCCACCGACGCACTCGGCGGCAAGGGCTACAAAATCGTCAACCTGAACCTCAACAGCAACGGCTACCCACAACCGTACCTGCGCGCCCCGATGATGATGAAAGCGGCGGCAATGGATGCAGCGCCGGTGACGCCGGAAGTTGAAGCGGGCACAAGCCAGGTCAGCATGACGGCCGATGGCGCGATTGAAGTATTGATGCAGTGATTTGATTTTGGGCTGAATGAAAAACCGGCGATCAGCAGTGATTGCCGGTTTTTTTATGAATCAAAAACAAACCCTCACCCTAACCCTCTCCCAGAGGGAGAGGGGACTGATCGGGGTGTTTGGGCGAGGTACGCCGACTTGGGATACCGAGTTGAACCCACATTCTGAAAGGCCTACAAATCGGCCCCCTCTCCCTCGGGAGAGGGTTGGGGTGAGGGGCGAATACAGCGAAGATCAAAAGATCGCAGCCTTCGGCAGCTCCTACATGGAATCGCGGCGAACTCGCACTCAATTAGGCCGAGTGTCAGCTCGCCTGCTTTTGATCTTAGAGCCCGTCGGGAGGCTGAGCGGGAGGGATTCATACGGGGAAAGCATCGAGAGGAGGTGCAGCGAAGCAAACCGTAGGCGATGCCCCCGGATGAACCCGGAGCGAAGGAACCCGAGCCTTAGCGAGGGCCGGACGTCAGGGCACAGACCTTTGGTTACTTTGGGGCGTTTGCCAAAGTAACCCGCCGTAAGGGCGGAACCATTACCCGCAACACCCCAAAAAACGGATATTCACCCAAGGCGCTACCAAAAGAAGCACCCCAGTTGCACCCAGTACAACCTCCAAAAAAATCCACAACCCAACCCCCACCAAGCCCCCACCCAAACCTCAGAAAAATCCTACAAAAACCAACAGTATAAATAAGTAACACCCAGCCCCACCCCGGCGCACACAACGTGACCAATGCACCGTTTTGGGGCTCCATTTGCACCGTAAAAAACCCGCGCAAACGGTCAAATGCGTCAAAACTTACACAGATGCGACATTAAGGTACGTACGTGCCACCGTTTAACGCTCGCACACACTCTGGATCTTGCAATGGGTATGGCCCCTGCATAAGTATCCGCAGGCACGACTCACGAGGTCGTACCTCACTACTAAAAAATGACAACAAATCATGAGGCCAACATGCTTAAACACGCGGTCATTCCGTTTCTAGTCGGCGCA
>NZ_JBIVJB010000238.1:0-346 GCF_044750025.1 Pseudomonas sp. NPDC088885
AATGCCTTCCATCATGCAGCCATCACCCAGGAACACGTAGGTGTGGTGGTCGACGATGTCGTGGCCAGGACGGTTGAACTGCGCGCCCAGGACTTTTTCAGCCAGGGCGAAACCGACGGCGTTGGCCAGACCCTGACCCAACGGGCCAGTGGTGGTTTCAACGCCCGGGGTGTAACCGAATTCCGGGTGGCCCGGGGTGCGGCTGTGCAATTGACGGAACTGCTTGAGGTCGTCGATCGACAGGTCGTAACCGGTCAGGTGCAGCAGCGAGTAGATCAACATCGAGCCGTGGCCGTTGGACAGCACGAAGCGGTCACGGTCGGCGAACGATGGATTGCTCGGGTTG
>NZ_JBIVJB010000238.1:356-1671 GCF_044750025.1 Pseudomonas sp. NPDC088885
CCAAAGCACTTCGGCGATATCTGCCATACCCATAGGTGCACCGGGATGGCCGCTGTTGGCTTTTTGCACGGCATCCATGCTGAGGGCACGAATGGCGTTGGCACGCTCACGACGGCTAGGCATCGCTGATCTCCTGGGGTTCTGAAACTAAGGGTGAATAATCGGAACGGAAAAAAGGCGAGCATTTTCCCTCACCGGGACGCCTCGGGGCAATGATAGATAGTCATCGGCGGGCGTTTTTCCCATGCTTAACGGCGGTTTCGGCTGGTGAAACCTTTCCGCTGTTCGTTTGTAGAGTGAACCGCTTGGTTAGAAGTGCAATAAAAAGCGCCATTGATCGAGCAATATCAAAACTTTTTGATATTGCCCTTGCGAGGAATTCTCACCGTCACTAGACTGCGGCCCTATGAATTTACGCGTGCCTTCCATTCGCCATGACGATTGCGACGAGCTGGCGGCCCTGTGCAAGGCCGGCGGCGATCCGTTGCGGCTGAATGTATTGCGCGCGCTGGCCAACGATTCGTTCGGCGTACTGGAGCTGGCGCAGATTTTCGGCATCGGTCAGTCCGGCATGAGTCATCACCTTAAAGTGTTGGCGCAGGCCGATCTGGTGGCAACGCGCCGCGAAGGCAACGCGATTTTTTATCGCCGCGCCCTGCCCCACACCGAATTGCTTGGCGGCAAATTGCACGCGGCATTGTTAGAAGAAGTCGACAATCTCGATCTGCCTGACGACGTGCAAGCGCGGATCGAACAGGTGCACGGCCAACGTGCCGCGGCCAGTCAGGACTTTTTCGCACGGGTCGCGGAGAAATTTCGCGCCCAGCAAGACTTGATCGCCGGCCTGCCGCAGTACCGCGACAGCGTGCTGGCCCTGCTCGACAAACTGAACTTCAATGGTGCGGCCACGGCCATTGAAGTCGGCCCCGGCGATGGTGCATTTCTGCCGGAACTGGCGCGTCGCTTCGGCACTGTAACCGCGCTGGACAACAGCCCGGCGATGCTCGAACTGGCGCGTCAGGTATGCGAACGTGAACAACTGGCTAACGTCAGCCTGCAATTGGCCGATGCATTGAACGGCACAAGCCTTCAGGCCGATTGCGTTGTACTGAATATGGTCTTGCACCATTTCGCCGCGCCGGCCGATGCGCTCAAGCACATGGCCGACCTGCTGCAACCGGGCGGTAGTCTGCTCGTGACAGAGTTATGTAGCCACAACCAGAGTTGGGCCAGGGAGGCCTGCGGTGATCTATGGTTGGGGTTTTAACAGGCCGATTTGGCGAGTTGGGCCACCGCTGCGGGTCTCGTTCCCGGG
>NZ_JBIVJB010000239.1:0-1652 GCF_044750025.1 Pseudomonas sp. NPDC088885
CAAGCGAAACGGCGTCAAGTGTACCATGCCGCAGCCAGGAGTTTCTCTGGCGCAAGGCCTTCTGCAAACGCTGCCAGGTAGCCATGAAACGCGGCTCAACGTGGAACACGCCCCAGTCGAGAAACTGCCGGCGAATCTTCGGCGCGCCTTCAAGCAGGCGGAAGCTGTCGGGGTTGATCAACTGCAACGGCAGGATCTCCGCCAGTTGCGCAGCGCTGCGGGCGTTCTGCCCGTCGATACGGATCTGGAACTCGCCCTGACGATCGCGCGAGATGCCCAAAGCGCTATGGCCACCCTCGGCCAATTCGACCTGACCGAACACGGTACAGGCGAGTTGTTCGTACTGGATGACCGGCAACAGACGCGTGCTACGAAACGAACGGGCAAGCCCCAGCAGATGAATGGCTTCCAGAACACTGGTTTTGCCGCTGCCGTTAGCGCCGTAAAGAATGTTGATGCGGGGGGAGGGGGAGAAGGTCACCGGGTGCAGATTGCGCACCGCGGTGACCGAAACACGACTTAAGGACATCCAGGGTCAGCTGATTACAGACGCATCGGCATGACAACGTAAGCCGAGTCGTCGTTGTCGGACTCTTGCACCAGCGCACTGCTGTTGGAGTCGGACAAAATCAGGCGAACCTGCTCGGTGGTCATCACGCCCAGCACGTCGAGCAGATAGCTCACGTTGAAGCCGATTTCCAAGGAGCCGCCGTTGTATTCAACGCCCACTTCTTCTTCCGCTTCTTCCTGCTCCGGGTTGTTGGCCTGGATCTTCAACTGACCGTTGGCCAGTTGCAGACGGATACCGCGGTATTTCTCGTTGGACAGAATCGCGGTACGGCTGAACGCTTCACGCAGCGCTTGGCGATCGCCCAATACCAGCTTGTCGCCGCCCTTCGGCAGAACGCGCTCGTAGTCCGGGAATTTACCGTCGACCAGTTTCGAGGTGAAGGTGAATTCGCCGGTGGTCGCGCGGATGTGGTGCTGACCCAGGACGATGCTGACATTGCCGTCCGGCTCGGTGAGCAGACGTGCCAGTTCGAGAATACCTTTGCGCGGCACGATCACCTGATGGCGATCTGGCTGACCGATATCGGCTTTCATCGAGCACATGGCCAGACGGTGACCGTCGGTGGCCACGGCGCGGATGATGCCTTCGGACACTTCCAGCAGCATGCCGTTGAGGTAATAACGCACGTCCTGCTGCGCCATGGCGAAACTGGTGCGTTCGATCAAACGACGCAGTTTGCTTTGCTCGAGGCTGCAGGTCAGCGAACCCGGGCCTTCTTCAACGGTCGGGAAGTCGTTGGCAGGCAGGGTCGACAGGGTGAAACGGCTACGGCCGGCCTTGACCACCAGCTTCTGCTCGTCGACCTTGATATCGATCAGCGCATCGTTGGGCAGGCTTTTGCAGATGTCCATCAGCTTGCGCGCAGGCACGGTGATGGAACCTGTTTCCGCAGGCTCTTCAAGTTGCACACGACCGACCAGCTCGACCTCAAGGTCGGTACCGGTCAGCGACAGTTGCTGGCCTTCGACTACCAACAGCACGTTGGACAGTACCGGCAAGGTCTGTCGACGCTCGACGACGCCTGCGACCAGTTGCAGGGGTTTCAACAGGGCTTCGTGTTGATTTGTTATTTGGTTTGTTT
>NZ_JBIVJB010000240.1:0-1576 GCF_044750025.1 Pseudomonas sp. NPDC088885
CTGACCGAACAAGTCACCGCGACCTTCAAGCGTCGCATGCCTTCGGGCGGCACCATCCACATCGAAGAAATCCAGGACCAGGTTGAACTGGCCCTGATGCGTGCCGGCGAGCAGAAAGTGGCGCGCGACTACGTGATCTACCGTGACGGTCGTTCGAAAGAACGCGCTGCCCACGCCCCGACCGAAGAAGCGGTCAACGCTCACCCGTCGATCCGTATCACCCGCACTGACGGCAGCCTGGCGCCGCTGGACATGGGCCGCCTGAACACCATCGTCACCGAAGCGTGCGAAGGTCTGGAAGAAGTCGACGGCGACCTGATCCAGCGTGAAACCCTGAAAAACCTGTACGACGGCGTGGCCCTGACCGACGTCAACACCGCGCTGGTGATGACCGCGCGTACCCTGGTTGAGCGCGAGCCGAACTACTCGTTCGTGACCGCCCGCCTGCTGATGGACACCTTGCGTGCCGAAGGCCTGGGCTTCCTCGGTGTGGCCGAAAGCGCTACTCACCACGAGATGGTCGACCTGTACGCCAAGGCGCTGCCGGCTTACATCGCCAAAGGTATCGAGTTCGAACTGCTGAACCCTGTGCTGGCCACCTTCGACCTGGAAAAACTGGGCAAGGCGATCAACCACGAGCGCGATCAGCAATTCACCTACCTGGGCCTGCAAACCCTGTACGACCGTTACTTCATCCACAAGGACGGTATCCGCTTCGAACTGCCGCAGATCTTCTTCATGCGCGTGGCCATGGGCCTGGCGATCGAAGAGAAGCAGAAAGAAGACCGTGCGATCGAGTTCTACAACCTGCTGTCGTCCTTCGACTACATGTCGTCGACGCCGACCCTGTTCAACGCCGGTACCCTGCGTCCACAGCTGTCGAGCTGCTACCTGACCACCGTGCCGGATGACCTGTCGGGTATCTACCACGCGATCCACGACAACGCCATGTTGTCGAAATTCGCCGGTGGCCTGGGCAACGACTGGACGCCGGTGCGTGCACTGGGTTCGTACATCAAGGGCACCAACGGCAAATCGCAAGGCGTGGTTCCGTTCCTGAAAGTGGTGAACGACACCGCCGTCGCCGTTAACCAGGGTGGCAAGCGCAAAGGCGCTGTCTGCGCTTACCTGGAAACCTGGCACATGGACATCGAGGAGTTCATCGAACTCCGCAAGAACACCGGTGATGATCGTCGTCGTACCCACGACATGAACACTGCCAACTGGATCCCTGACCTGTTCATGAAGCGCGTCTTCGACGACGGCAAGTGGACCCTGTTCTCGCCATCCGAAGTACCGGATCTGCACGACCTGACCGGTAAAGCCTTCGAAGAGCGCTACGAGTATTACGAAGCCCTGACCGAATACCCAGGCAAGGTTCGTCTGTTCAAGACCATCCAGGCTAAAGACCTGTGGCGCAAAATGCTCTCCATGCTGTTTGAAACCGGCCACCCATGGCTGACCTTCAAAGACCCGTGCAACCTGCGCAGCCCGCAGCAGCACGTCGGCGTGGTTCACAGCTCGAACCTGTGCACCGAAATCACCTTGAACACCAACAAGGACGAAATCGCCGTTT
>NZ_JBIVJB010000241.1:0-1514 GCF_044750025.1 Pseudomonas sp. NPDC088885
AATGTGCCGCATGATTAAGTACGCTCCGTCTTGCTCAGCCACATATCGCGCATGGAGCCGTCTTTGATCTGCATCGGATAGACGTGCTCGCTGGTGTCGACCGAAACATCGATGATCACCAGGCGATCCTTCATGGCGAACGCTTCTGCCATCTTCGACTTCAAATCTTTCGATTCGGTGATGCGTACGCCGACGTGGCCGTAGGCTTCAGCCAGCTTGACGAAGTCAGGCAGCGATTCCATGTAGGAGTGCGAGTGACGGCTGCCGTAGCTCATGTCCTGCCACTGACGAACCATCCCCAGAACACCGTTGTTCAGGATGACGATTTTCACTGGCAAGCCGTATTGCAGGCAGGTCGACAGTTCCTGGATGTTCATCTGGATGCTGCCTTCGCCGGTCACGCAGGCAACGTCGTCATCCGGGAAGCTCAACTTGATGCCCATGGCCGCCGGGAAACCGAAGCCCATGGTGCCCAGACCACCGGAGTTGATCCAGCGATTCGGCTTGTTGAACGTGTAGTACTGCGCCGCGAACATCTGGTGCTGGCCCACGTCGGAAGTGATAAAGGCATCGCCCTTGGTCACTTCGCAGAGGGTTTCGATCACGGTTTGTGGCTTGATCAGGCTGCCGTCGCCCTTTTCGTAAGGGAACAGGCCGCGATCACCGCGCCATTCATCAACCTGCTTCCACCAACTGGCCACGGACTCCTTGTTCGGGGTCTCGCCGATTTCCTTGAGGATCGCGACCATTTCGGTCAGAACGCTCTCAACCGGACCAACGATAGGCACGTCGGCCTTGATGGTCTTGGAAATCGAAGCCGGGTCGATGTCGATATGGATGATCTTGGCGTTCGGGCAGAACTTCGCCGGGCCGTTGATCACGCGATCGTCGAAACGCGCGCCGACCGCGAGGATCACGTCAGCATGGTGCATCGCCAGGTTGGCGGTGTAGCTGCCGTGCATGCCGAGCATGCCGATGAACTGACGATCAGTGCCGGGGAAACCACCCAGGCCCATCAAGGTGTTGGTCACGGGCAGGTTAAGCATTTTCGCCAGTTCGGTCAGCGGTGCGGAACCGTTGCCGAGGATCACGCCGCCACCGGAATAAAGCACTGGGCGCTTGGCCGCGAGGAGCATTTCGGCTGCCTTGCGGATTTGCCCGGAGTGACCGCGAACGGCCGGGCTGTAGGAACGCAGCTTGGCTTTCTTCGGGAAGATGTATTCGAATTTCTCGGCCGGGTTGGTCATGTCTTTCGGGATATCGACCACGACCGGGCCCGGACGACCGGATTGCGCCAGGTAGAAGGCCTTCTTCATGACTTCCGGGATTTCCGAAGCGTGCTTGATCATGAAGCTGTGCTTCACGATCGGCCGGGAGATACCGATCATGTCGGTTTCCTGGAACGCGTATGTGACGACCTTGGTGCTTGGGACCTGACCGGAAATGATCACCATTGGAATCGAGTCCATATTTGCCGTGGCGATACCGGTGATGGCGTTCGTGGCGCCTGGTCC
>NZ_JBIVJB010000242.1:0-1428 GCF_044750025.1 Pseudomonas sp. NPDC088885
TTTCTTGAGCACATGCTGGATCAGATCGCCCGTCACGGGTTGATCGACCTGGATATTGAATGCAAGGGCGATCTGCATATCGACGACCACCATACGGTGGAAGACGTCGGTATCACCCTCGGCCAGGCATTTGCCAAAGCCATCGGCGATAAAAAAGGCATCCGTCGCTACGGTCATGCCTACGTGCCGCTCGATGAAGCGCTGTCACGCGTGGTCATCGACTTCTCCGGTCGTCCAGGCCTGCAGATGCACGTGCCGTACACCCGCGCCACCGTCGGTGGTTTCGACGTTGACCTGTTCCAGGAATTCTTCCAGGGCTTCGTCAACCATGCGTTGGTCAGCATGCACATCGATAACCTGCGCGGCACCAACACCCACCACCAGATCGAAACCGTGTTCAAGGCTTTCGGCCGCGCGCTGCGCATGGCCGTCGAGCTGGATGAGCGCATGGCCGGGCAAATGCCATCGACCAAAGGCGTTCTGTAATGCAGACGGTTGCAGTTATCGATTACGGCATGGGCAACCTGCACTCGGTGGCCAAAGCCCTCGAGCACGTCGGCGCCGGTAAAGTGCTGATCACCAGCGATGCGGCGGTGATTCGTGAAGCTGACCGCGTGGTGTTCCCCGGTGTTGGCGCGATTCGCGATTGCATGGCGGAGATCCGTCGCCTCGGTTTCGACTCGTTGGTGCGTGAAGTCAGCCAGGATCGTCCGTTCCTCGGCATCTGTGTCGGCATGCAAGCCTTGCTCGACACCAGCGAAGAGAACGATGGCGTTGACTGCATCGGCCTGTTTCCGGGCGCAGTGAAGTTCTTCGGCAAAGACCTGCACGAAGACGGCGAGCACCTGAAAGTCCCGCACATGGGCTGGAACGAAGTGAAGCAGAAGGTCAGCCACCCGTTGTGGCATGACATTCCGGACATGGCGCGTTTCTACTTCGTGCACAGCTACTACATCGCTGCCGCCAATGCGCGGCAAGTGGTTGGTGGCGGTCATTACGGTGTCGATTTCGCTGCGGCGCTGGCCGATGGCTCGCGCTTCGCCGTGCAGTTCCACCCGGAGAAAAGCCATACCCATGGCCTGCAGTTGCTGCAGAATTTCGCGGCGTGGGACGGTCGCTGGTAAATGGCCGCCAAGAAAACCAAACCGCCGATTCTGACCCTCACTCCCGAACAGGAGAACGAGGCCAATCGCAAGATTCAGCGGTTCATGGAAGACCGTTTCGAACTCGATCTGGGATCGTTCGAAGCGGGTGAAATTCTTGAGCTGTTTACCCGCGAAATTGCTCCGCACTATTACAACAGGGCGATTTTCGATGTTCAGACCCACCTCAAAGAGCGGTTTGAAAGCATCGAAAGCGACCTGTGGGCGCTCGAGAAAAACTGATTTCCGAGCCAAGCTGAACATTCAAATTTGAAGGTTTGCCAGA
>NZ_JBIVJB010000243.1:0-1417 GCF_044750025.1 Pseudomonas sp. NPDC088885
CTAGCTCTCACTCAACGGCTTTTTCTGATGTTCCGCGGCAACCAGATTTTTGATGAACGCGCGGATCGCCGTGGACGAGCATTCACCGCCTTCAGAGGTGCTGACGTGGCTGGAGAAAAAGTATTTCAGTTCATAAATACCGCGCGGGGTATGCATGAATTTCTGCGTGGTCACCCGGGAAATCGTTGATTCGTGCATGCCGACTGCTTCGGCGATGTCGTGCAGCACCAACGGCTTCATGGCTTCGTCGCCGTACTCCAGAAAACCGCGCTGATGCTCGACGATCTGGGTGGCAACTTTCATCAGGGTTTCGTTGCGGCTCTGCAGGCTCTTGATGAACCAGCGGGCTTCCTGCAACTGATTGCGCATGAAAGTGTTGTCGGCGCTGGTGTCGGCGCGCCGGACGAAACCGGCGTACTGCGCGTTGACGCGCAGGCGTGGCATCGATTCCTGATTCAACTCGACCAGCCAGCGCTCGTTGTCCTTGCGCACGATGACGTCAGGGACGACGTATTCGGCTTCGGTGGATTCGATCTGCGAGCCCGGACGCGGATTGAGGCTTTGTACCAGTTCGATAACCTGGCGCAGCTCGTCTTCCTTGAGCTTCATACGGCGCATCAACTGGCTGTAATCACGGCTGCCGAGCAGATCGATGTAATCGCTGACCAGACGTTTGGCTTCCGCCAGCCAAGGCGTCTTGGCCGACAGCTGACGCAATTGCAGCAGCAGGCATTCGCTGAGGTTGCGCGCGCCGATCCCGGCCGGTTCAAATTGCTGGATCCGGTGCAGGACGGCTTCAATCTCGTCCAGTTCGATGTCCAGTTCCGGATCGAACGCCTCGAGAATTTCTTCGAGGGTTTCGTCCAGGTAGCCCTGATTGTTGATGCAATCGATCAGGGTCACGGCGATCAGGCGATCGGTGTCGGACATCGGTGCGAGGTTGAGTTGCCACAGCAAGTGGCTTTGCAGGCTTTCGCCGGCGGAGGTGCGGGTGGTGAAATCCCACTCGTCATCATCGCTGCTGGGCAGGCTGCTGGCGCTGGTCTGGTAAACGTCCTCCCAGGCTGTGTCGACCGGAAGTTCGTTGGGGATGCGTTCGTTCCATTCGCCGTCTTCGAGGTTATCGACGGTCGGTGCGGCTTCCTGATAGGAAGGTTCCTGGATCTCGGTGGGCTTCTGTTCGGCGTTGTCGGCCATGGGATCCGAGTTGTCGAAGTCGTCGCCTTCTTCCTGGCGTTCGAGCATCGGATTGGATTCCAGAGCCTCCTGGATTTCCTGTTGCAGATCCAGGGTCGACAATTGGAGCAGGCGGATGGCCTGTTGCAGCTGCGGTGTCATCGCCGACGCCATGCCCCAGGGTGTCGTTGATTTCCTTGAAGTGATCCAGATCGAGAAAAATCACCGCGACTTTCAAACC
>NZ_JBIVJB010000244.1:0-465 GCF_044750025.1 Pseudomonas sp. NPDC088885
CCTGCTGGAAAAACCGGTGGGCGAGGTCAAGCGCATGCTCGGCCTCAACGAACGGGTTTCTTCGGTCGACGTCTCGCTGGGTCCGGATTCGGATAAAACCCTGCTGGACACCCTGACGGATGATCGTCCGACCGATCCATGTGAACTGCTGCAGGATGACGACCTGTCGCAGAGCATCGATCAATGGCTCTCGGAACTGACCGACAAGCAGCGCGAGGTGGTGATTCGCCGCTTCGGCCTGCGCGGCCACGAGAGCAGTACGCTGGAAGATGTAGGCCTGGAGATCGGCCTGACGCGCGAGCGGGTGCGGCAGATCCAGGTAGAGGGCCTCAAGCGCCTTCGCGAAATCCTTGAGAAGAATGGCCTGTCGAGCGAGTCGCTGTTCCAGTAAGCGCCTCACACGACCGCCCGCAAAAAGCCCCGACTGGTTCGGGGCTTTTTGTTGCCTGCAGCTTTTGATGTTGT
>NZ_JBIVJB010000244.1:564-1416 GCF_044750025.1 Pseudomonas sp. NPDC088885
TTGCTGTTGCTGTTGCTGTTGCTGTTGCTGTTGCTGTTGCTGTTGCTGTTGCTGTTGCTGTTGCTGTTGCTGTTGCTGTTGCTGTTGCTGTTGCTGTTGCTTTTGTAGGAGCTGCCGAAGGCTGCGATCTTTTGATTCTGCTTTTTAAAATCAAGGTCAAAAGATCGCAGCCTTCGGCAGCTCCTACAGGGGGAGGGTTTGTAGTTTGCTGCTGTAAGCCTTGGCTTACTCTTTCGTAGGTGTTCGTTATTTTTACACTTCGGCAGACGCCCATTCAGTCAGTCAATGATCAGTAACCTACTGATTGGTAGCCTTATTTTGAAATATGAAGCGGTTATGACAAACGCTTTCAGCACCGAAGGCCGATTGCCCCCGCCGCAGAACCCTCTAGTATTCAGGTTGTGTCGACGGACAGACACACCCTTCAAGGAAGAAGGGATTGGACATCGCAGGACGCGATTCATCAGGACGATGAAAAGGAATACAGGGATTAGGGAAAAAATGTGGGCGGGTCAAACCGCCCCTTTTTTTGTCCGCAGAAAAGTAAATCCCAGACAAACAAAAAGGCCCACAAGGGGCCTTTTATTCGAGCGCGTGACAGATCAGCGTTCGAGGTCTTTGATCTTGCCTTTGACGCCATCCCACTCTTCGGCATCCGGCAGCGATTCTTTCTTCTCGGTGATGTTTGGCCAGATTTCAGCCAGATCAACGTTCAGCTGGATGAACTCCTGCATCTCTTCCGGAACTTCGTCCTCGGAGAAAATGGCCACGGCCGGGCATTCTGGTTCGCACAGGGCGCAGTCGATGCACTCATCCGGGTGAATCACCAGGAAGTTCGGGCCTTCGTAAAAG
>NZ_JBIVJB010000245.1:0-1415 GCF_044750025.1 Pseudomonas sp. NPDC088885
TCACGTCGATCGGCTTTGGATACGCCGCGGTGTGGCAGAAGGACTGCATCACCAGATCAGCCGAGAAGCCCAGGCACGCCAGGTCTTTCAGTTCGTCACGGGTCATGGGACCTGTGGTGTCCTGAGAACCCACGGTGGTCATTTTCGGTTCGCAGTAGGTGCCAGGACGGATGCCTTTGCCTTCTGCCAGACCGCACGCCTTGCCGACCATTTTCTGCGCCAGGGTGTAACCCTTGGTGCTTTCGATCGGTGCATCAGGCTTCTTGAACAGGTCGAACGCAGGCAGACCCAGTTCGGCGCGAGCCTTCTCGGTCAGGCCACGGCCGATGATCAGCGGAATACGGCCGCCAGCACGGACTTCGTCCAACAGCACCGGGGTCTTCATTTCGAAGGTGGTGATGACTTCGTCAGTGCCGTGTTTGCAGACTTTGCCAGCATGCGGGTACAGGTCGATCACGTCGCCCATGTTCATGTTGGAAACGTCGAACTCGATTGGCAGTGCGCCGGCATCATCCATGGTGTTGTAGAAGATCGGAGCGATTTTGCTGCCGAAGCAGAAACCGCCAGCGCGCTTGTTCGGCACGTAAGGAACGTCGTCGCCGAAGAACCACAGTACCGAGTTGGTAGCGGATTTACGCGAAGAACCAGTACCGACCACGTCACCGACGTAGGCGATCGGGAAGCCTTGACCGCGCATTTCTTCGATCTGCTTCATCGGGCCGATGGCGCCCTGCTGATCAGGAACGATGCCGTCGCGGGCCATTTTCAGCATGGCCAGGGCGTGCAGCGGGATGTCTGGACGCGACCAGGCATCTGGAGCAGGGGAGAGGTCGTCGGTGTTGGTTTCGCCGGTAACCTTGAACACGCGCAGGCTGATCTTGTCGGCCAGAGTCGGGCGGTTTTTGAACCACTCGCCGTCAGCCCAGGATTGCAGCACGGCTTTAGCGTGAACGTTACCGTTCTTGGCTTTTTCCGCGACGTCGTGGAAGGCATCGAACATCAGCAGGGTGTGCTTGAGTTGCGCGGCAGCGACAGGCGCCAGTTCGGCGTCGTCCAGCAGCTCAACCAGGGTCACGATGTTGTAGCCGCCCTGCATGGTGCCGAGCAGTTCTACAGCGCGTTTTTTGTCCAGCAGAGGGGAGGAAACTTCGCCCTTGGCCAGTGCAGACAGGAAGCCGGCTTTTACATAGGCCGCTTCGTCCACGCCTGGCGGAATGCGATTGGTGATCAGGTCAACGAGGAATTCTTCTTCGCCAGCCGGAGGGTTTTTCAGCAGCTCGACCAGGCCTGCTGTTTGTTCGGCGTTAAGCGGCTGGGGAACGATACCCAGGGCTGCACGCTCTTCGATATGTTTGCGTAGGCTTCAAGCACAGTTATTACCCTCATCAGTGGTCCCAAATGGGTGTCCGGGACGC
>NZ_JBIVJB010000246.1:0-1377 GCF_044750025.1 Pseudomonas sp. NPDC088885
CTATGGCCATCAACGGTCAGGTCGTTATCCGTCCGATGATGTACCTGGCACTGTCCTACGATCACCGTCTGATCGATGGCAAAGAAGCTGTGACCTTCCTGGTGACCATCAAGAACCTGCTGGAAGATCCGGCGCGTCTGTTGCTGGATATCTAAAAAACAGCGGCAAGCGTCAAGTTTCAAGCCACAAGCTCAAAGCGAGCGGGGTGGCCTTGGAGCTTGTCGCTTGCGGCTTGTAGCTTTATTGCTAAAGAGGATTTTTTGAATGTCGCAGAAATTTGACGTAGTAGTGATCGGTGCTGGCCCTGGTGGCTACGTGGCTGCCATCAAGGCGGCGCAGCTGGGTCTGACCACTGCCTGCATCGAGAAGTACACCGACGCTGAAGGCAAGCAAGCCCTGGGCGGCACCTGCCTGAACGTAGGCTGCATTCCTTCCAAGGCGCTGCTCGACAGCTCCTGGAAGTACAAAGAAGCGAAAGAAAGCTTCAACGTTCACGGTATCTCGACCGGCGAAGTCAAAATGGACGTCGCTGCGATGGTTGGCCGCAAGGCTGGCATCGTCAAGAACCTGACCGGCGGCGTTGCCACTCTGTTCAAGGCTAACGGCGTTACTTCGATTCAGGGCCACGGCAAACTGCTGGCTGGCAAGAAAGTCGAAGTCACCAAACCAGACGGCTCGGTTGAAGTCATCGAAGCTGAAAACGTGATCCTGGCTCCAGGCTCGCGTCCAATCGACATTCCACCGGCTCCGGTTGATCAGAACGTCATCGTCGATTCGACTGGCGCTCTGGAATTCCAAACCGTACCTAAACGTCTGGGCGTGATCGGCGCTGGCGTGATCGGTCTGGAACTGGGTTCGGTATGGTCGCGCCTGGGTTCGGAAGTGGTTGTCCTCGAAGCACTGGACACCTTCCTGATGGCAGCGGACACCGCTGTTTCCAAGGAAGCGCTGAAAACCCTGACCAAACAAGGTCTGGACATCAAACTGGGCGCTCGCGTGACCGGCTCGAAAGTGAATGGCGACGAAGTCGTTGTGAACTACACCGATGCCAACGGCGAACAGACCATTACTTTCGACAAGCTGATCGTAGCCGTTGGTCGCCGTCCGGTGACCACTGATCTGCTGGCTTCCGACAGCGGCGTGACCCTCGACGAGCGCGGTTTCGTGCACGTTGACGATCACTGCGCGACCACCGTACCGGGCGTTTTCGCCATCGGCGACGTGGTGCGCGGCATGATGCTGGCGCACAAGGCATCGGAAGAAGGCATCATGGTTGTCGAGCGCATCAAGGGCCACAAAGCCCAGATGAACTATGACCTGATCCCTTCGGTTATTTATACTCACCCGGAAATCGCGTGGGTGGGTAAAACCGAGCAG
>NZ_JBIVJB010000247.1:0-1374 GCF_044750025.1 Pseudomonas sp. NPDC088885
GCCTGATACAGGTTCATCGCCAACTGGCGCGACCACGATCAGAAAGGGGTTGCCGAGCAGCGGTATGAAAGCCTGGCTGCCCAGCGGATGGCGTTCCAGCATGCAAACGGTCAGCGGCATGTCCTGCGCGTCGGCGCGGAAGATGCTGATGATCGCGTTGTCCTCAGGCTGAGCGGTTTCGACCGTCGCCAGTTTATGGAAGCGCATGGTCGAACCGTTGTTGATCATGAAGTGATCGCTGCCGTCGGTTTCGATCACGTCACCGAAAGGGGCGAAGGCTTCTTTGGTCAGCGGTTCAATCGTTAGTGTGCGCATGCTGTTCTTCTTTTCGTTGAGTGATCGTTCCCACGCTCCGCGTGGGAATGCAGCCCGTGACGCTCCGCGTCACATCCAGAAAGGACGCAGAGCGTCCAGTGATGCGTTCCCACGCAGAGCGTGGGAACGATCATTGCGGTGTTATTTAGCGACCTTGCCCAGTACACGCAGGCGGCTCACGCCACCGTCCGGGAACACGTTCAGGCGGATGTGGGTGATCGGGCCCAGTGCTTTGATCTGCTCGACGAAGGTGTGCTCGGCGTGCATTTCCAGCTTCTGGCTTGGCAGCAGATCGCGCCAGAACAGCGACTGGGTTTCGATCTGGCTGTCAGTACCGCCTTTGACGAACGCGCCCTGGATCGAGCAGGTGTCCGGGTAGTTGCCTTTGAAGTGCAGGGTGTCGACGACGATCTTCTCGATCTCGCCCGGGTGACCCAGCGCGACAATGACCCAGTCATTGCCCGGCGTACGACGACGTGCAGTTTCCCAGCCGTCGCCCATGTTGATGCCACGGCCCGGGTTGAGGATGTTGCTCATGCGGCCGAAGTGTTCGTCGGAGCAGGCGAGGGCGCGGCCACCGTTGAGGGCTGCTGCCAGATCGACTTGCTCGTTGTCGCCAACGGCCGACCAGTCGCGATGCGGCACACCGTACACGCGCAGACGGGCAACACCGCCGTCCGGGTAGATGTTGAAGCGCAGGTGACTGAACGCTTGGTCGTTGCTGATTTCGTGGTAGTGGTGGCTGTTGCCCTGCAGCTCGACAGCCGACAGCACTTCAGTCCACTGAGTGTTGTCATCAGGCTCGCCCGAGGCCAGGAAGCACGCTTCCAGCGAGGCCGATGGCGGGAAGTTGCCGGTGAAGAATGAAGTGTCGATGTCCACGCCTTTGATCGAGCCCGGTACGCCCAGACGGATCACTGCGCTGTCGAAGCCTTCGAAGCGCTTGCGGCGCGATTCCCAGCCGTCCATCCACTTGCCGTTGTCATCGAACACGCCCTCCTTCCATACGGCCGGGGTCGGTTGGAACAGACGATTGGCGTCTGCGAACCAGTCATCGGT
>NZ_JBIVJB010000248.1:0-1367 GCF_044750025.1 Pseudomonas sp. NPDC088885
GGCCGACCGACCTGGACCCAATTGGGCCTGGACGATCTGGACAAACTGTTCCTGCGCGGTCGTTGATGAGCCAGCTCCCTCCAGCGATTTTTCTGATGGGCCCGACCGCTGCGGGCAAGACTGATCTGGCCATCGAGCTGACCAAGGTGCTGCCGTGCGAGTTGATCAGTGTCGATTCGGCGCTGGTCTATCGCGGTATGGACATCGGCACTGCCAAACCTTCCAAAGAACTGCTGGCCGAACATCCGCACCGTTTGATCGACATTCTCGATCCGGCGGAAGCGTATTCGGCGGCGGATTTCCGTCGCGACGCGTTGCAAGCGATGGCGGAAATCACCGCACGCGGAAAAATTCCGCTGCTGGTCGGCGGCACCATGCTCTATTACAAGGCGCTGGTGGAAGGGTTGGCCGAGATGCCGGCGGCTGATCCTGAGGTGCGCGCGCAGATCGAGGAAGAGGCTGCACGCCTTGGCTGGCAAGCCCTGCACGACCAATTGGCGGTCATCGACCCGGTGTCGGCGGCGCGGATTCATCCGAACGATCCGCAGCGCTTGAGTCGGGCACTGGAAGTCTATCGAGTCAGCGGTCAGAGCATGACTGCCCTGCGCGCACAACAATCTGCGCAAAGTACTGAAGCAGCCGCTTCGGGACTGCAACAATTGCCCTATACTGTCGCGAACTTGGCCATTGCCCCGGCAAACCGCCAGGTGCTGCACGAGCGCATTAAACAAAGATTCACAATTATGTTGGAACAGGGATTCATCGACGAGGTCGTAGCCCTGCGTAAAAGAAGTGACCTGCATTCAGGGTTGCCGTCTATACGTGCGGTAGGCTACCGCCAAGTCTGGGATTACCTGGATGGCAAGCTGACGTTGGCCGACATGCAGGAGCGCGGCATCATCGCCACGCGCCAATTAGCCAAGCGCCAGTTCACCTGGCTGCGCAGCTGGGAAGATCTACACTGGCTGGACAGTCTTGATTGCGACAATCTGCCACGCGCCTTGAAATACCTTGGGACCATCTCCATATTGAGCTGAGTCCTTGCAATTGCCGTCTATCCTTGGGGGTGTGGCGGCTAAAGCCATCTGAATTACCTATTTTTTATTATTGAATCCTTAAAGGAGTGCGGCACATGTCAAAAGGGCATTCGCTACAAGACCCTTACTTGAATACTTTACGTAAAGAGAAAGTTGGGGTTTCCATCTACCTGGTCAACGGTATCAAACTGCAAGGCACGATCGAGTCGTTCGACCAGTTCGTGATCCTGCTGAAAAACACCGTGAGCCAGATGGTTTACAAACACGCTATCTCGACAGTAGTGCCGGTTCGTCCAATTCGTCTGCCTAGCGCAACCGAATCCGAAGCAG
>NZ_JBIVJB010000249.1:0-1324 GCF_044750025.1 Pseudomonas sp. NPDC088885
TGGCGTCGATCCACAGTTGATCCAGCGGAATCACCGCCATCAGCGCAGTACCCGGCTCACCGATGGACTGGGCAGCGATAACACCGACCGCTTCACCGATGTTCACCTGGTGACCACGAGCCAGATCGCGGCCGTAGCACTTGGCGCAGATACCGTAGCGGGTTTCGCAGCTGATCGGCGAGCGAACGATCACTTCGTCGATGCTGTTGAGTTCGATGAACTCGACCCACTTCTCGTCTACCAGCGTGCCGGCAGGAACGATGACTTCTTCGGTACCAGGCTTGAATACGTCACGGGCAATAACACGACCCAATACGCGCTCACCCAACGGCTCTACAACGTCACCGCCTTCAATGTGCGGAGTCATCAGCAGACCGTGTTCGGTGCCGCAATCGATCTCGGTTACAACCAGATCCTGCGCCACGTCTACCAGACGACGAGTCAGGTAACCGGAGTTCGCAGTTTTCAACGCGGTATCCGCCAGACCTTTACGAGCACCGTGGGTCGAGATGAAGTACTGAAGTACGCTCAAACCTTCACGGAAGTTCGCAGTAATCGGCGTTTCAATGATGGAACCGTCCGGCTTGGCCATCAGACCACGCATACCGGCCAGCTGACGAATCTGTGCTGCGGAACCCCGCGCACCCGAGTCGGCCATCATGTACATCGAGTTGAAAGACTCTTGATCGACTTCAACGCCGTGACGGTCGATAACCTTCTCTTTCGAGAGGTTGGCCATCATTGCCTTGGAAACTTCGTCGTTCGCTTTCGACCAAAGGTCGATCACTTTGTTGTACTTCTCGCCCTGGGTTACCAGGCCGGAGGCGTACTGGCTCTCGATCTCTTTCACTTCGTCGGTAGCGGCACCGATGATGCGGGCTTTCTCGTCCGGGATAACGAAGTCGTTAACACCGATGGAAACGCCGGAGATTGTCGAGTAAGCGAAACCGGTGTACATCAACTGGTCAGCGAAGATCACGGTCTCTTTCAAACCAACCACGCGGTAGCACTGGTTGATCAGCTTGGAGATCGCCTTTTTCTTCATTGGCAGGTTGACGACGTCGTACGACAGACCTGGCGGAACAACCTGGAACAACAGCGCACGGCCAACGGTAGTGTCGACGATACGGGTGTTCTTGACGCTGCCACCGTCACGATCATTAACGGTTTCGTTAATACGTACTTTAACTTTGGCGTGCAGTGCGGCTTCGCCGGCACGGAACACACGGTCAACTTCCTGCAGATCCGCGAATACACGACCTTCGCCCTTGGCGTTGATCGCTTCACGAGTCATGTAGTACAGACCCAATACAACGTCCTGCGA
>NZ_JBIVJB010000250.1:0-1311 GCF_044750025.1 Pseudomonas sp. NPDC088885
ACGGAACAGTTCTTCGGTCAGGTCCATGTTGTCTTCGTAGTCGGCGTACGCCTGGTAGAACTCCAACATGGTGAATTCAGGGTTGTGACGGGTCGAAACGCCTTCGTTACGGAAGTTGCGGTTGATCTCGAAAACCTTTTCAAAACCACCAACCACCAGACGCTTCAGGTACAGCTCAGGCGCGATACGCAGGAACATTTCCATGTCCAGCGCGTTGTGGTGGGTTTCGAACGGCTTGGCCGCCGCGCCGCCCGGAATGGTCTGCAGCATCGGCGTTTCGACTTCGAGGAAGTCGCGCTTCATCAGGAAGCTGCGGATGTGCGCGATCACTTGCGAACGCACGCGGAACGTCTGGCGCACTTCTTCATTGACGATCAGGTCAACGTAACGCTGGCGGTAGCGTTGCTCGGTGTCGGTCAGGCCGTGGTGCTTGTCCGGCAGCGGACGCAGGGATTTGGTCAGCAGACGCACGCTGGTCATTTCAACGTACAGGTCGCCCTTGCCGGAACGCGCCAGGGTGCCTTCGGCGGCAATGATGTCGCCCATGTCCCAGGTTTTCACCGCGGCCAGGGTGTCTTCCGACAGGGTTTTACGGTTGACGTAGACCTGGATGCGACCGGTCATGTCCTGAATCACCATGAACGAGCCACGGTTGAGCATGATGCGACCGGCAACCTTGACCGGGATTGCAGCCTCTGCCAGCTCTTCCTTGGTCTTGTCCGCGTATTTCTTCTGCAGATCTTCGCAGTAGTTTTCGCGGCGGAAGTCGTTCGGGAAGGCGTTGCCCTTGGCGCGCTCGGCAGCCAGCTTTTCCTTGCGCAGGGCGATCAGGGAGTTTTCTTCCTGTTGCAGGGCTTGCGGGTCGAGTTGTTGGTCGCTCATGTCTTTAGATATTCCATCACAGGTTCGTTACCCCCGGCGTGGCGCCGGGGTTCGCGGGCAAGCCTTGCTCCTACAGGGTCGCGTGTTACCGCGACCACTGCAGAGCAGGCCTTACAGCCCTGATTTCAGGCTGGCATACAGGTATTCGTCGATGTCGCCGTCGAGTACCTTGTCGCAGTCGCTGCGTTCGATGTTGGTGCGCAGATCCTTGATCCGCGACGCATCGAGCACGTACGAGCGAATCTGGTGACCCCAGCCGATATCGGACTTGGTGTCTTCCAGCGCTTGCGACGCGGCGTTGCGTTTCTGCATTTCCTGCTCGTACAACTTGGCCCGCAGCATTTTCATGGCGGTGTCCTTGTTGGCGTGCTGGGAACGTTCGTTCTGGCAGCTGACCACGGTGTTGGTCGGTACGTGAGTGATACGTAC
>NZ_JBIVJB010000251.1:0-1285 GCF_044750025.1 Pseudomonas sp. NPDC088885
AGGAAGAGATTGAACTGCCGCTGAAGCTGCTGGCAATCGGTGACTACACCCACCGCAAGGACGAACGCAAGATCGAAGATCGCAAGCCGATCAGCATCGACAAGGTGACCTTCGACGAGGTGTTGGCCAAGCAAGAGCTGAGCCTGTCGATGAACGTGCCGAACCGTCTGCAGGAAGAAGGCAGCACGGAAGAGTTGGGCGTGCAGCTGCGCGTCAATTCGATGAAGGACTTCAACCCGGCCAGCCTGGTCGAGCAAGTGCCTGAGCTGAAAAAACTGATGGAACTGCGCGATGCGCTGGTGGCCCTCAAAGGCCCGCTGGGTAACGCCCCTGCGTTCCGTAAAGCCATCGAAGGCGTGCTCGCCGACGACGAATCCCGCGGTCGCGTACTCGGTGAGCTGGGCCTCAACGCCGCAGCCCCGGACGCCTGAACCCAGCAGCCAAGGAAGCCAACACAATGAGCACTAGCGCAGCACAAGAGAAAGGCGCCGCGAGCGGCGAGTACAGCATTCTCGACAGCATCATCGCCGAAACCCGTCTGACCCCGGACGACGAAGCCTACGACATCGCCAAACGCGGCGTGTCGGCCTTCATCGAAGAACTGCTCAAGCCGCAGAACAACGGCGAGCCGGTCAAGAAAGCCATGGTTGACCGCATGATCGCCGAGATCGATGCCAAGCTCAGCCGTCAGATGGACGAAATCCTGCACCACCCGGATTTTCAGGCGCTGGAATCGTCGTGGCGTGGTCTGCAGTTGCTGGTCGACCGCACCAATTTCCGCGAAAACATCAAGATTGAAATCCTCAACGTCTCCAAAGAAGACCTGCTGGACGATTTCGAAGATTCGCCGGAAGTCATGCAGTCGGGCCTGTACAAGCACATCTACACCGCTGAATACGGCCAGTTCGGTGGTCAGCCGGTGGGCGCGATCATCGCCAACTACTACATGTCGCCAAGCTCGCCTGACGTGAAACTGATGCAGTACGTGTCCAGCGTTGCCTGCATGTCTCACGCGCCGTTCATTGCTGCGGCCGGCCCGAAATTCTTCGGTCTGGAAAGCTTCACCGGCCTGCCGGATCTGAAAGATCTGAAAGACCACTTCGAAGGCCCGCAATTCGCCAAATGGCAGAGCTTCCGGACTTCGGAAGACTCCCGCTACGTTGGCCTGACCGTGCCGCGTTTCCTGCTGCGCAACCCGTACGACCCGGAAGAAAACCCGGTGAAATCGTTCGTGTACAAGGAAACCGTTGCCAACAGCCACGAGCACTACCTGTGGGGCAACACT
>NZ_JBIVJB010000252.1:0-1260 GCF_044750025.1 Pseudomonas sp. NPDC088885
TTTGCGCACTGGGTTGCGGTCAAAGCGCTCCGGGCTGAAACCGCGCGGCCAGTTCGGGGCTGACCACGGTGACGCGGTTGCCAGCGAAAGGGATCGTTCAAATCATCGGCGCCGTTATCGACGTGGAATTTCCACGCGACAGCGTACCGAGCATCTACAACGCTTTGAAAGTCAAAAGCGATGCCGGCACCACTCTGGAAGTTCAGCAGCAGCTGGGCGACGGCGTGGTTCGTACCATTGCGATGGGTTCCACCGAGGGCTTGAAGCGCGGTCTGGAAGTTACCGATTCTGGCGCAGCCATCTCCGTACCGGTCGGTAAAGCGACCCTGGGCCGGATCATGGACGTCCTCGGTAACCCGATCGACGAAGCTGGCCCGATCGACACCGAAGAGCGTTGGGGCATTCACCGTCCAGCACCTTCGTTCGCTGAACAGGCAGGCGGCAACGACCTGCTGGAAACCGGCATCAAGGTTATCGACCTGGTTTGCCCGTTTGCCAAAGGCGGTAAAGTCGGTCTGTTCGGTGGTGCCGGTGTAGGCAAAACCGTAAACATGTTGGAACTGATCCGTAACATCGCCATCGAGCACAGCGGTTATTCCGTGTTCGCCGGTGTGGGTGAGCGTACTCGTGAGGGTAACGACTTCTACCACGAGATGAAGGATTCCAACGTTCTGGACAAAGTGGCACTGGTTTACGGTCAGATGAACGAGCCGCCGGGTAACCGTCTGCGCGTAGCACTGACCGGCCTTACCATGGCCGAGAAGTTCCGTGACGAAGGTAACGACGTTCTGCTGTTCGTCGACAACATCTATCGTTACACCCTGGCCGGTACTGAAGTATCCGCACTGCTGGGCCGTATGCCTTCGGCAGTAGGTTACCAGCCGACCCTGGCTGAAGAGATGGGCGTTCTGCAAGAACGTATCACTTCGACCAAGGAAGGTTCGATCACTTCGATCCAAGCGGTATACGTACCTGCGGATGACTTGACCGACCCGTCGCCAGCGACCACCTTCGCCCACTTGGACGCCACCGTCGTTCTGTCCCGTGACATCGCTTCCCTGGGTATCTACCCAGCGGTAGATCCACTGGATTCGACTTCGCGCCAGCTGGATCCGAACGTAATCGGCCAGGACCACTACGACACCGCTCGCGGCGTTCAGTACGTTCTGCAACGTTACAAAGAGCTGAAGGACATCATCGCGATCCTGGGTATGGACGAGCTGTCGGAAGCCGACAAGCAGTTGGTAAACCGTGCTCGTA
>NZ_JBIVJB010000253.1:0-1249 GCF_044750025.1 Pseudomonas sp. NPDC088885
CCGCGCCCCCCCCGCTCCCAGGGATCTCGACGAACGCCTGCTCAACCAGGCTTGCTTCGGCCAGGAACTTGCTGATACGGCCTTTGACCATATTTTCAACAATGTTTTCTGGCTTGCCTTTGATCTTCTCTTCGTTCAGCTGCAGGAACACAGCTTTTTCGCGCTCGATCGCTTCAGCCGAAACTTCCGATGGCAGCAGGAACTCAGGGTTGCTGGCCGCTACGTGCATAGCGATGTCTTTGGCCAGTTCAACGTTGCCGCCTTTCAGAACAACTGCAACACCGATCTTGTTGCCGTGCAGGTAGCCACCAACAACGTCGCCTTCTACGCGAACCAGACGACGGATGTTGACGTTTTCGCCAACCTTGCCGACCAGTACCAGACGAGCAGCTTCTTGCGCTTCGATCAGCGGAGCAACATCGGTCAGCTTGTCAGCGAAGGCTTTTTCAATGCTTTCAGCAACGAATGCCTTGAAGTCGTCCTGCAGAGCCAGGAAGTCGGTCTGCGAGTTCACTTCCAGCAGAACAGCAGATTTGCCGTCTTCTTTCAGAGCGATCGCGCCTTCAGCAGCTACGTTGCCTGCTTTTTTGGCAGCCTTGATTGCGCCCGAAGCACGCATGTCATCAATGGCTTTTTCGATGTCGCCGTCAGCCTTTTCCAGGGCTTTCTTGCAATCCATCATGCCTTCGCCGGTACGCTCACGCAGTTCTTTAACCAACGCTGCAGTAATTGCTGCCATTTTCAAATTCCTCTTGGATAGGTTTTCAACCATTCCACCCGATCGAACGGGCGTTCAATTCTTCCCGAAGCCGTTTGTAGCCGCTGCACGTTACAAATACAGGGCGGGCGCTGCCACAAGTGGGCGCCAACAATTGGTTTTCGAGGTGGCAAAAAGGGGGCCAAGCCCCCTTTTTGCTTACTGAGTCAACGCCAGGGCGTCAATTACTCAGCTGCAGCTGCCGGAGCTTCTTCAGCTGCGAATTCTACAGTGCCGCCGCCAACATTGCTGCGACCACGGATAACAGCGTCAGCCATCGAACCCATGTACAGCTGGATAGCGCGGATTGCGTCATCGTTGCCTGGGATGATGTAGTCAACGCCTTCCGGGCTGCTGTTGGTATCGACAACGCCGATAACCGGGATGCCCAGCTTGTTGATCTCCGGTCTCCTCCGGGAAATCGGCTCGAAGCTCTGGAAGGAGATCGAAAAGGGCAATTCAGCATTCGGATCAACGCCCAATGGCGAATTT
>NZ_JBIVJB010000254.1:0-1245 GCF_044750025.1 Pseudomonas sp. NPDC088885
GTTGATGGATCTGGTGGGTGCGTTTGTAGAAGCGATAACGGCGCTCGTTGTGGCCGGTCATCACTGTCATGTCTTGCAGGTGGCAATGACCGCCTTCTTCGCACACAGGGCAGTCGTGCGGGTGGTTCGTCATCAGCCATTCAACAACACTGGCGCGGAACGCCTTGGATTCTTCATCTTCGATGGAGATCCAGGTGTTGTCGGTGGCCGGGGTCATGCAGGACATGACGATGCGACCACGGGTGTCGTTCTCGTCGGTGTACTGCTTGACCGCGCACTGGCGGCAAGCCCCGACGCTACCAAGCGCGGGGTGCCAGCAGAAATATGGAATGTCGAGGCCCAGAGACAGACATTCATGTAACAGGAAGTCTGCCCCGTCGACTTCGAGCGCTTTGCCGTCTACGTGGATAGTGGCCATGGTTCAAAGGTCTTCGTTGGCCCGGTGTCAGCGGGCGTGGCTAATGGAATCTTGTTATCCGTGCGAATCAAACCAGCCTCGAAAGGCGTCATCGCAGGAGGCGAAGGGCCCAGGCCCTTCACCTTATTAAGCGTTTACGCGCCGATTACGATCGGCCTTGCCAGAGGCGGGACGGCGGCGCTGACTGGCGCGATACCGGCTTCGAACTCTGGACGGAAGTATTTGATCGCACTGCCCAACGGTTCCACGGCACCCGGTGCGTGAGCACAGAAGGTCTTGCCCGGGCCGAGGAAGTTGACCAGACCCAGCAGGGTCTCGATGTCGCCTGGCTGACCGCGGCCTTCTTCGATGGCCATCAAGAGCTTGACGCTCCATGGCAAACCATCACGGCACGGGGTGCAGAAACCGCACGACTCGCGAGCGAAGAACTGCTCCATGTTGCGCAGCAAGGAGACCATGTTGACGCTGTCATCCACCGCCATGGCCAGGCCGGTACCCATACGGGTACCCACTTTGGCGATGCCGCCGGCGTACATTTGTGCGTCGAGGTGCTCAGGCAGAAGGAAACCGGTACCGGCGCCGCCTGGCTGCCAGGCCTTGAGTTTGAAACCGTCGCGCATGCCGCCGGCGTAGTCTTCGAACAACTCGCGACCGGTGACGCCGAATGGCAGTTCCCACAGGCCCGGGTTTTTGACTTTGCCGGAGAAGCCCATGAGCTTGGTGCCCATGTCTTCGCTGCCTTCGCGGGCCAACGATTTGTACCAGTCAACGCCGTCGGCAATGATCGCCGGCACGTTGCACAGGGTTTCGACGTTGTTCACGCAAGT
>NZ_JBIVJB010000255.1:0-1205 GCF_044750025.1 Pseudomonas sp. NPDC088885
CGTGCAGGCTGTTCAGCAGTTCGGCGGCAACATCAAGCCTGATCAACTGCCGGCCGAGCTGTTCGAAGAGCAAGCCAAGCGCCGCGTTGTGCTGGGTCTGATCGTTGCTGAAGTGGTCAAGCAATTCGACCTGAAGCCTGACGAAGCTCGCGTTCGCGAAATGATTCAGGAAATGGCTTCCGCTTACCAGGAGCCTGAGCAGGTCGTGTCGTGGTACTACAAGAACGAGCAGCAACTGAACGAAGTGCGTTCGGTTGTGCTGGAAGAACAAGTTGTGGATACTGTTCTGCAGAAAGCTAGTGTGACCGACAAGTCGGTCTCTTACGAAGAAGCAGTCAAGCCGGTAGAAGCTCCACAAGCCGACTGATTGTTTTTGCGTTAAGAAATACACACATAAGCCAGCTTTCGAGCTGGCTTATGCGTATTCAAGACATAACTATTTGGGAGTGACTGCAGAGCATGTTCCGTAATTCGTATATTCAGCAGAACTCTGATATCCAGGCCGCAGGCGGCCTGGTCCCGATGGTTGTCGAGCAGTCCGCTCGTGGCGAACGCGCCTACGACATCTATTCGCGCCTTCTCAAGGAGCGAGTGATCTTTCTGGTTGGGCCGGTAGAGGACTACATGGCCAACCTGATCTGTGCGCAACTGCTGTTCCTTGAAGCGGAAAACCCGGACAAGGACATCCATCTCTATATCAACTCCCCGGGCGGTTCGGTAACGGCTGGCATGTCGATCTACGACACCATGCAGTTCATCAAACCCAATGTGTCGACCACCTGCATCGGTCAGGCCTGCAGCATGGGCGCGTTCTTGTTGACCGCCGGTGCACCTGGCAAGCGTTTCTGCCTGCCGAACTCGCGTGTGATGATTCACCAGCCACTGGGCGGTTTCCAGGGCCAGGCATCGGATATCGAAATCCATGCCAAGGAAATCCTCTTCATCCGCGAGCGCCTGAACACGCTGATGGCCAAGCACAGTGGGCGTACCCTTGAAGAAATCGAGCGTGATACCAACCGCGATAACTTCATGAGTGCAGAAGCTGCGAAGGAATACGGCTTGATCGATGAAGTGATCAACCAGCGCCCAGCTTAAAATAAGCAACTCAAAATAGGCTTGGTCGGCGAGTCTGTTCGCCAGCGGGCTTGAAAAAGCCCGCAATAGCCTTCATCTTGTGTTGCAAGCCTATCGGATTTGGATCGAAC
>NZ_JBIVJB010000256.1:0-1182 GCF_044750025.1 Pseudomonas sp. NPDC088885
AGCCAGTTCTGCGCCGAATTGCCGCTGCCCAGCCATACCCGCGCGATCGCTCCGGCACCGCTGCACGGCAAAGTCCTCGCCATACCGACGGCGATGTACAGCTGTGGCGCAACGATTTTGCCGGTCTGACCGACCTGCATGTCGTTCGGTACGAAACCTGCGTCGACGGCGGCGCGCGAAGCACCCACCGCAGCGCCCAGCTTGTCGGCCAGGGCATACAGGTGTTTGAAGTTGTCGCCGTTCTGCATACCGCGGCCGCCGGAAACGACGATCTTGGCAGCGGTCAGTTCTGGACGATCGGACTTGGCCAGCTCTTCGCCAACGAAGCTCGAAGTGCCCGCGTCGTGTGCAGCGCCGACTGCTTCAACAGCCGCCGAACCACCTTCAGCAGCAACCGGGTCGAAACCGGTGGCACGCACGGTGATCACTTTGATCGCAGCGGTCGATTGCACGGTAGCGATGGCGTTACCGGCATAGATCGGGCGCTTGAAGGTGTCAGCGCTTTCGACCGAGATGATCTCGGAGATCTGGTCAACGTCCAGCTGCGCAGCAACGCGCGGCAGGATATTTTTGCCGTTGGAGGTCGCGGCAGCCAGGATGTGGCTGTAGCCAGCGCCAAGCTCAGCGACCAGCGGAGCAACGTTTTCCGGCAGCTGATGCGCGTAAGCGGCGTTGTCAGCGTTCAGGACTTTGCTCACGCCAGCGATTTTCGCTGCGGCTTCAGCCACGGCGCCAGCGCCTTGGCCTGCAACCAGAACGTGGATGTCGCCGCCGATTTTGGCAGCAGCAGCCACGGTGTTCAGTGTGGCCGGGGCCAGCACTTTGTTGTCGTGTTCAGCGATTACCAAGATAGTCATGATTAGATTACCTTCGCTTCGTTTTTCAGTTTCTCGACCAGGTCAGCCACCGACTTGACCTTGCTGCCTGCGCTGCGTGCAGCCGGCGCTTCGACTTTCAGGGTCTTGTTGGTGGAGGGGGTGTAAACGCCCAAAGCGTCCGGAGTCAGCACTTCGAGAGGCTTCTTCTTGGCTTTCATGATGTTTGGCAGGGACGCATAACGCGGCTCGTTCAAACGCAGGTCGGTGGTGACGATCGCCGGCAGTTTCAGGGAAACCGTCTGCGCGCCGCCGTCGATTTCGCGAGTCACGGCAACGCTGTCGCCAGAGACTTCGACTTTCGAGG
>NZ_JBIVJB010000257.1:0-1180 GCF_044750025.1 Pseudomonas sp. NPDC088885
GGTGATGCGCCGTGAAGGGGTTGATACCGCTTTTGGCATCCCGGGCGCTGCCATCAACCCGCTGTACTCCGCCTTGCAGAAAGTCGGTGGCATCGATCACGTCCTTGCTCGCCACGTCGAAGGCGCCTCGCACATGGCCGAGGGCTACACCCGCACTAAAGCCGGCAACATCGGCGTGTGCATCGGTACTTCCGGCCCAGCCGGTACCGACATGGTCACCGGGCTCTACAGCGCCTCGGCCGACTCGATTCCAATCCTCTGCATTACCGGCCAGGCACCCCGCGCCCGTATGCACAAGGAAGACTTCCAGGCTGTCGACATCACCAGCATCGTCAAGCCAGTCACCAAGTGGGCGACCACTGTTCTGGAACCGGGCCAAGTGCCGTATGCGTTCCAGAAAGCCTTCTTTGAAATGCGCTCCGGCCGTCCAGGCCCGGTGCTGATCGACCTGCCGTTCGACGTGCAGATGGCCGAAATCGAATTCGACATCGACGCCTACCAGCCGCTGCCATTGGCCAAACCGACCGCAACCCGTGTTCAGGTCGAGAAGGCTCTGGCGCTGCTCGATCAGGCCGAGCGTCCATTGCTGGTGGCAGGCGGCGGCATCATCAACGCCGACGCCAGCGATCTGCTGGTTGAGTTCGCTGAGCTGACCGGCATCCCGGTAATCCCGACCCTGATGGGCTGGGGCACCATCCCGGACGATCACCCGTTGATGGTCGGCATGGTCGGTCTGCAGACTTCGCACCGTTACGGCAACGCGACCATGCTGAAATCCGACGTGGTGTTGGGGATCGGTAACCGTTGGGCTAACCGCCACACCGGTTCGGTTGACGTTTACACCGAAGGCCGCAAGTTCATTCACGTCGACATCGAAGGCACGCAGATCGGTCGTGTGTTCACGCCGGATCTGGGCATCGTGTCCGACGCCGCTGCAGCACTGACCGTGTTCATCGAAGTGGCGCGTGAATGGCAAGCCGCCGGCAAGCTGAAAAACCGCAGTGCCTGGCTGCAAGATTGCCAGCAGCGCAAAGCCAGCCTGCATCGCAAGACCCACTTCGACAACGTGCCGGTAAAACCACAGCGCGTTTACGAAGAAATGAACCAGGTGTTCGGCAAGGACACCTGCTACGTCAGCACCATTGGTCTGTCGCAGATTGCTGGCGCGCAGTTCCTGCAC
>NZ_JBIVJB010000258.1:0-1173 GCF_044750025.1 Pseudomonas sp. NPDC088885
TGCCTATTGTGAATTGGTCTGTGATTAACAGATTTGGCCAAAAATTCCCCACAAGCCTAGATTTCGCAGCGTTCCGGCACAGACCGGGTCAATATCGAGATGATTTCTATCATGTCCTCCGCTGCATCTTTCCGCACAGAAAACGACCTGCTTGGCGCCCTCGAAGTACCGGCTCAAGCGTATTACGGCATCCAGACCCTGCGAGCGGTGAATAACTTCCGTCTCTCCGGCGTTCCGATTTCGCATTACCCAAAACTCGTTGTCGGTCTGGCAATGGTCAAACAGGCCGCTGCTGACGCCAACCGCGAGTTGGGTCATCTGAGCGAAGCCAAGCACGCTGCCATCAGCGAAGCCTGTGCCCGATTGATCCGCGGTGATTTCCACGAAGAGTTCGTGGTCGACATGATTCAAGGTGGTGCCGGTACTTCCACCAACATGAACGCCAACGAAGTGATCGCCAACATTGCCCTCGAAGCAATGGGCCACCAGAAAGGCGAGTACCAGTTCCTGCACCCGAACGACGACGTCAACATGGCGCAGTCGACCAACGACGCTTACCCAACGGCCATCCGCCTGGGCCTGTTGCTCGGTCACGACACCCTGCTGGCCAGCCTCGACAGCCTGATTCAGGCGTTCGCGGCCAAGGGCAAAGAATTCGATCACGTCCTGAAAATGGGCCGTACTCAATTGCAAGACGCCGTGCCGATGACCCTCGGCCAGGAATTCCGTGCTTTCGCCACCACCATGGGCGAAGACCTGGCGCGTCTGAAGACGCTGGCCCCGGAACTGCTGACTGAAGTGAACCTGGGCGGCACCGCGATCGGTACCGGCATCAACGCCGACCCGCGTTATCAAGCGCTGGCGGTACAGCGTCTGGCCCTGATCAGCGGTCAACCGCTGGTTCCGGCGGCCGACCTGATCGAAGCGACTTCCGACATGGGCGCCTTCGTACTGTTCTCCGGCATGCTCAAGCGCACCGCGGTCAAGCTGTCGAAGATCTGCAACGACTTGCGTCTGCTGTCCAGCGGCCCACGCACCGGCATCAACGAAATCAACCTGCCAGCGCGTCAGCCAGGCAGCTCGATCATGCCTGGCAAGGTCAACCCGGTAATCCCGGAAGCCGTTAACCAAGTCGCGTTCCAAGTGATCGGTAACGACCTGGCGCTGACCATG
>NZ_JBIVJB010000259.1:0-1168 GCF_044750025.1 Pseudomonas sp. NPDC088885
CCTGGCTGGGCGAAACACCAGATATCGGTCGAGTCGTAACGATAGATTCGCAATCGACTGAATTCGACATCCCTGGCGGTTTCTTCAAGCGTGAAGGCCGTCCTTCCGAGAAAGAAACCCTGACTTCCCGACTGATCGACCGTCCGATCCGTCCGCTGTTCCCAGAAGGCTTCATGAACGAAGTGCAGGTTGTCTGCACCGTCGTTTCCACCAGCAAGAAGACCGATCCGGACATCGCTGCGATGATCGGTACCTCGGCTGCCCTGGCCATCTCGGGCATCCCGTTCGACGGCCCGATCGGCGCCGCTCGCGTTGCTTTCCACGAAAGCACCGGCTACCTGCTGAACCCGACTTACGAGCAGCAAGCTGCTTCGAGCCTGGACATGGTCGTTGCCGGTACTTCGGACGCCGTGCTGATGGTTGAATCGGAAGCCAAAGAGCTGACCGAAGACCAGATGCTGGGCGCGGTACTGTTTGCTCACGACGAATTCCAGGTTGTGATCAACGCTGTCAAGGAACTGGCCGCTGAAGCTGCCAAGCCAACCTGGAACTGGGCTCCGGCTCCAGAAGCCACCGAACTGCTGGGCGCTATCCGTGCCGAGTTCGGCGACGCGATCTCCCAGGCTTACACCATCACCATCAAGGCCGACCGTTACGCTCGCCTGGGTGAGTTGAAGGATCAGGTGGTTGCCAAGCTGTCCGGTGAAGAAGGCCAGCCTTCGTCCAGCGAAGTCAAAGCTGCCTTCGGCGAAATCGAATACCGCACCGTTCGCGAAAACATCGTCAACGGCAAGCCACGTATCGACGGTCGCGACACCAAAACCGTACGTCCGCTGAACATCGAAGTCGGCGTTCTGCCGAAGACTCACGGTTCGGCGCTGTTCACCCGTGGTGAAACCCAGGCTCTGGTAGTCGCGACTCTGGGTACTGCCCGTGACGCACAACTGCTGGACACCCTGGAAGGCGAGAAAAAAGACCCGTTCATGCTGCACTACAACTTCCCTCCGTTCTCGGTAGGTGAGTGTGGTCGCATGGGTGGTGCTGGTCGTCGTGAAATCGGTCACGGCCGTCTGGCCCGTCGTTCGGTTTCGGCCATGCTGCCAGCCGCTGACGTGTTCCCGTACACCATCCGCGTGGTTTCGGAAATCACCGAATCCAACGGTTCGAG
>NZ_JBIVJB010000260.1:0-1137 GCF_044750025.1 Pseudomonas sp. NPDC088885
CAAGGGCAGAAATAACCGCCTACCCAGTCTTTACCCAGATCCGCAGGTGCCACTTCGGGACGGAAGGTCGGTGAGCAACCCAGGTGTGTGCAGATCCCGATCAGCAGCAGAATTTCCGGCTTGATCGATCGCACTTCAGGGTCGACATAGGTGGGTTGCGTGGAGTTTTTGGATTCAGGATCGGAGAGCTGGCCCTCGATCTTTTTCAGATTATCCAGGATTTCCTTGGTACGGCGGACAATGAACACCGGCTGGCCACGCCATTCAGCAATCATCTGCTGTCCTGGCTCGACTTTGCTGACATTCACTTTCACCGGTGCACCGGCGGCTTTCGCCTTGGCACTGGGAAACCATGACCCCACGAAAGGGACCGCAGCCCCCACCGCTCCTGCAGCACCCACCACGGATGTGGCTGCTACCAAGAAGCGACGCCGGCCTGCATTCACGCCGTCATTGCTCATTCAGTCCTCTCCCATCAGCTTTTGTGGCCTGTTAAATCAGGCATCTACTAAATAAATCAATGTTACTTATAAAAATTTTGCCGAATGGTAATGAAAAGCCCCAATTCTGACAAGGGAATTACCCGGAGCTCTTACCCTCAAGCCTTGCAGTATAGGGGGTCTACGGAAGTGGCAAGTTGTCGCAGCGCAATTCTTTGATAAATCACAGGCATAAAAAAACGCCCGCTTCCGTGAGGAGGCGGGCGTTCTTTTTGAACGTGGAAGCGGAATTAACGCTTCGAGTACTGCGGACGCTTACGCGCTTTACGCAGACCAACTTTCTTACGTTCAACTTCACGGGCGTCGCGAGTAACGAAGCCAGCTTTGCGCAGAGCGCCACGCAGGGTTTCGTCGTAGTCCATCAGAGCGCGAGTGATACCGTGGCGGATTGCGCCAGCTTGACCACTTACACCACCGCCGATCACGGTGACGTAGATGTCGAACTTCTCGACAGTCTCAGTCAGCTCCAGCGGCTGACGAACTACCATGCGGGCAGTTTCGCGGCCGAAGAAGTTTTCCAGCGAACGGTTGTTGATGGAGATGTTACCAGTACCCGGACGCAGGAAAACGCGTGCGGTTGCGGTCTTGCGACGGCCAGTGCCGTAATTTTGAGTCGCCGACATAATGTACTATTCCG
>NZ_JBIVJB010000261.1:0-1115 GCF_044750025.1 Pseudomonas sp. NPDC088885
CGACGCCGATACCGACGAGGCCGCTGCGGAAGAAGCAGCCGCCGCGTTGGCAGCGGTGGAGACTGATATCGGTCGCACCACTGACCCGGTGCGCATGTACATGCGTGAAATGGGTACGGTCGAGCTTCTGACTCGTGAAGGCGAAATTGAAATCGCCAAACGAATCGAAGAAGGCATCCGTGAAGTGATGAGCGCAATCGCGCACTTCCCTGGCACGGTTGACCATATTCTCTCCGAGTACACTCGTGTGACCACCGAAGGTGGCCGCCTGTCCGACGTCCTGAGCGGTTATATCGACCCGGACGACGGCATTGCGCCGCCTGCCGAGGTACCGCCGCCTGTCGAAGCGAAAGTCGCGAAAGCCGACGACGAAACCGACGACGAAGAAGCCGAATCTTCCGATGACGAAGAAGAAGCCGAAAGCGGTCCGGATCCGGTTATCGCCGCCCAGCGTTTTGGCGCGGTCGCCGACCAGATGGAAATCACCCGCAAGGCCCTGAAAAAGCACGGTCGCAGCAACAAGGCAACGATTGCCGAATTGCTGGCGCTGGCCGAGCTGTTCATGCCGATCAAACTGGTACCGAAGCAATTCGAAGGTTTGGTTGAACGTGTTCGCGGTGCCCTTGATCGTCTGCGTCAGCAAGAGCGCGCGATCATGCAACTGTGTGTACGTGATGCACGTATGCCACGCGCTGATTTCCTGCGTCAGTTCCCGGGTAACGAAGTCGACGAAAGCTGGTCCGACGCCCTGGCTAAAGGCAAGAGCAAGTACGCCGAAGCCATTGGTCGCGTACAGCCGGACATCATTCGTTGCCAGCAGAAACTGATCGCGCTGGAAACCGAAACCGGTCTGACCATCGCAGAAATCAAGGACATCAACCGTCGCATGTCGATCGGTGAGGCCAAGGCCCGCCGCGCTAAGAAAGAGATGGTTGAAGCCAACTTGCGTCTGGTGATTTCGATCGCCAAGAAGTACACCAACCGTGGCCTGCAATTCCTCGATCTGATCCAGGAAGGCAACATCGGCTTGATGAAAGCGGTAGACAAGTTCGAATACCGTCGTGGTTACAAGTTCTCGACTTATGCCACCTGGTGGATCCGTCAGGCTATCACCC
>NZ_JBIVJB010000262.1:0-1103 GCF_044750025.1 Pseudomonas sp. NPDC088885
CATCGCTGCCTTTGCGCTGATCAGTCATATCGCTGTCACCAAAAGAGAATGCGCGACATTCTAATCCCCAAGCCATGCTTTGTCTTGGAATGGCTAAAGGTAAGATGGGCAACCTTCGGGACGATTTGCCGCAGCGGCGGTCAAGATTTACCGATACACATTTTTCGCCCCATTCAAAAAGCAGGAGTCAATCAATGGCCAAAATCACTGTTGAGCGTGCCCACAACCTGGGCAAGGAAGCCGCCCGCGAGAAGGCCGACAAGCTGGCGCAAAAACTCTCCGATCAATATGGCCTGGAGCCGCAGTGGTCGGGCGACACCCTGAACCTCAAACGCTCGGGCGTGAAAGGCGCGGTGCATGTGGCGGACGATTCGATCAAGGTCGACGTCGAGCTGGGCCTGATGATGTCGGCCATGAGCGGCATGATCAAAGCCGAAATCGAAAAAGCCCTCGATAAAGCCCTGGTCTGAACATCAAAAGATCGCAGCCTTCGGCAGCTCCTACAGGGGAATGTGTACCCCTGTAGGAGCTGCCGAAGGCTGCGATCTTTTCGTTCAGGCAACACCGATTTATGTCAGTTGTTAGGGTGCCGTTTCTAATTTTTCTACCTACTTTGTGCCTGAGCCCGACACTTTCGCGGGCAGTTCCTCAAACCTTCTGCGCGTGAGGTGCACCATGGCCAAAGTAATTTTGAAGAAAAAAATCGACGCTTCGACAACCGCTCTGAGCGACGTTAAATCCTATGCCCGCAAGATCTGGCTGGCAGGCCTGGGTGCCTACGCCAAGGTCGGCCAAGAGGGCAGCGACTACTTTCAAGAGTTGATCAAAGCTGGTCAAACTGTTGAAAAGAAAGGCAAAAAAGCCGTCACCGAAAAACTCGAAGCGGCCAACGCCGAGATCGATGAAGCCAAGGGTGAAGTGAGTTCTTTCAAAGGTCGCGTCGAAGTTCAGCTCGACAAGGTCGAGAAGGCGTTCGACTCCCGTGTAGCAAGCGCCTTGAATCGTATCGGCATTCCGTCTAAACATGACGTTGAGACACTCTCTGCTAAGCTCGATGAGCTGACGGCATTGCTCGAACGCGTCGCGCGTAAATCTTAAGGAGA
>NZ_JBIVJB010000263.1:0-1078 GCF_044750025.1 Pseudomonas sp. NPDC088885
GTTGAGTCGGTATCCAATGAAAAGGGCGTACCGGCAAGCGTAATTTTTGAAGCGCTGGAGCTGGCTTTGGCCACTGCTACCAAAAAGCGTTTTGAAGACGAAGTTGACCTGCGTGTGGAAATTAACCGCCACACCGGGGCATACGAAACTTTCCGTCGCTGGACGGTCGTCGAAGAGAATGATCTCGACGATCCGGCCATCGAAACCTGGCCGAGCAAGGTTGCTGAAACGCATCCGGGTGCCAACGTTGGCGACGTCGTCGAAGAAAAGATCGAATCCATCGAGTTCGGCCGCATTGCTGCACAGACTGCCAAGCAAGTCATCGTGCAGAAAGTGCGTGAAGCCGAGCGCGCTCAAGTGGTCGACGCTTATCGCGAGCGCCTGGGAGAAATCATCTCCGGCACCGTGAAGAAAGTCACCCGCGACAACGTGATCGTCGATCTGGGTAACAACGCTGAAGCGTTGCTGGCCCGTGAAGACATCATTTCTCGCGAAACCTTCCGTGTCGGCGTGCGTCTGCGTGCGCTGCTCAAGGAAATCCGCACCGAGAACCGCGGCCCGCAGCTGATCCTGTCGCGTACCGCGCCGGAAATGCTGATCGAGTTGTTCCGCATCGAAGTGCCGGAAATTGCTGAAGGCCTGATTGAAGTGATGGCAGCGTCCCGTGATCCGGGTTCGCGCGCCAAGATCGCCGTCCGCTCCAAGGACAAACGCATTGACCCACAAGGTGCTTGCATCGGTATGCGCGGTTCGCGCGTCCAGGCAGTGTCGGGTGAGTTGGGCGGTGAGCGTGTTGATATCGTTCTTTGGGACGACAACCCGGCTCAGTTCGTGATCAACGCCATGTCCCCGGCTGAGGTTGCGGCAATTATTGTTGACGAAGATGCCCACGCAATGGACATCGCCGTTGGCGCAGACAATCTGGCTCAGGCCATCGGTCGCGGTGGTCAGAACGTGCGTCTGGCTAGCCAGTTGACTGGCTGGACCCTGAACGTGATGACCGAATCGGTCATCCAGGCTAAGCAGCAAGCAGAAACCGGCGACATCATGCGCAACTTCATCGACGAGCTGGAAGTCG
>NZ_JBIVJB010000264.1:0-1063 GCF_044750025.1 Pseudomonas sp. NPDC088885
AATGCCAGTGTGGTCGACAGTGCCTATGAAGCGGCAGGCGCAACCATTGGCAGTGCCAATGACGCGTTTGGCGCCGAGCTGATTCTCAAAGTGGTCGCGCCAAGCGATGCCGAACTGACGCTGATCAAGCGCGGTACGGTGTTGGTCGGCATGCTCAACCCGTTCAACAACGAAACCATCGCGAAGATGGCCGAGTGCGGCATTACCGCGTTCGCCCTCGAAGCGGCGCCGCGCACCTCGCGCGCGCAGAGTCTCGATGTGTTGTCGTCGCAAGCGAACATTGCCGGCTATAAGGCTGTGTTGCTGGCCGCTCACCACTATCCGCGCTTCATGCCAATGCTGATGACCGCTGCGGGCACCGTGAAAGCGGCGCGCGTGCTGATTCTTGGCGCCGGTGTGGCCGGGTTGCAGGCGATCGCCACGGCGAAACGTCTGGGTGCGGTGATCGAGGCGTCTGACGTGCGTCCGGCGGTGAAAGAGCAGATCGAATCCCTCGGGGCGAAGTTCGTCGACGTGCCGTACGAGACCGATGAAGAGCGCGAATGCGCCGTCGGTGTCGGCGGTTACGCGCGACCAATGCCAGCCAGCTGGATGCAGCGTCAAGCGCAGGCCGTGCACGAGCGCGCCAAGCAAGCTGACATCGTCATCACCACCGCGCTGATTCCGGGCCGCAAGGCACCTACGCTGTTGAGCGCGGACACCGTGGCGCAGATGAAACCGGGTTCGGTGGTCATCGACCTCGCCGCTGCTCAGGGTGGCAACTGCCCGCTGACCGTGGCTGATCAGGTCGTGGTCGAGAATGGCGTGACCATTTGCGGCCCGACCAATCTGGCCGGCGAAGTCGCTGCAGACGCTTCGGCACTGTACGCACGCAACCTGCTGGACTTCCTCAAGCTGGTCTTCACCAAAGAAGGTCAGTTCGACGTCAACCTCGAAGACGACATCGTCGCCGCGTGCCTGATGTGCCGCGACGGCCAAGTCATCCGCAAAAACTGATATGAAGTGATTCTTTTTTTGTAAGAGTTTATGTCGAGGGGTATATATATGTTGTTGATGTTTGTTT
>NZ_JBIVJB010000265.1:0-1057 GCF_044750025.1 Pseudomonas sp. NPDC088885
GTACCCGGGCTCGGCATGAAGGTTTTCGGGTCTTCAGCGTTGATCCGGCATTCCAGCGAGTGACCGCGGATGACCACATCATCCTGAGTGAACGACAGCTTGTTGCCAGCGGCGATGCTGAGCATCTCCTTGACGATGTCGATGCCGGTGACCATTTCCGAAACCGGGTGCTCCACCTGAACACGGGTGTTCATTTCGATGAAGTAGAAACGACCGTTCTCGTACAGGAACTCGAAAGTACCCGCGCCGCGGTAACCGATGTCGATGCACGCCTTGACGCAGCGAGCCAGTACTTCCTGACGCGCCTGCTCGTCGATGCCCGGTGCCGGCGCTTCTTCGAGAACTTTCTGGTGACGACGTTGCAGCGAGCAATCGCGGTCGCCCAGGTGGATCGCATGACCCTGGCCGTCGGACAGCACCTGAACTTCGACGTGGCGCGGGTTGGTGAGGAATTTTTCCAGATAGACCATCGGGTTGCCGAACGCCGCGCCAGCTTCGGTGCGGGTCAGCTTGGCAAAGGAGATCAGGTCTTCTTCCTTGTGCACAACGCGCATGCCGCGACCACCACCGCCGCCAGCGGCTTTGATGATCACCGGGTAGCCGACTTCACGACCAATGCGCAGCGCCGTTTCTTCGTCTTCCGGCAGTGGGCCGTCGGAACCTGGAACGGTTGGCACACCTGCTTCGATCATCGCGTGCTTGGCCGAAACCTTGTCGCCCATCAGGCGAATGGTGTCGGCTTTCGGGCCAATGAAAGCGAAGCCGGAGTTCTCGACTTGCTCGGCAAAATCGGCGTTTTCCGCGAGGAAACCGTAGCCTGGGTGAATGGCGGTAGCGCCAGTCACTTCAGCGGCAGCGATGATGGCCGGGATGTGCAGGTAGGACTGAGCGGCAGACGCCGGGCCGATGCAGACGGATTCGTCTGCCAGACCCAGGTGCATCAGCTCTTTGTCGGCCTTGGAGTTGGTGCTGCTGAATCTGACTGGCAAGCACATCGGTTTCATCACGCAGACATTGCTGGTTGGCTTGCTCGCGTTAGGCTTTTTGAGCATCGCCA
>NZ_JBIVJB010000266.1:0-1040 GCF_044750025.1 Pseudomonas sp. NPDC088885
TGATCATCACCGCGACCCTGCTGATGCTGTTGGTCGTTGTGCCGGTTATCGTCATGACCTTCCTGTTCGCCTGGAAATACCGCGCGTCGAACAAGAACGCCGTCTACACCCCGAAATGGTCGCACTCGACCAAAATCGAAGTGGCGGTGTGGACCATCCCGGTTCTGATCATCATTGCCCTGGGTTACATCACTTACATCTCGACTCACGAGCTGGATCCGTATCGTCCGATCGAATCCGACGTCAAGCCTGTGACCATCGAAGTGGTCGCGCTGGACTGGAAGTGGCTGTTCATCTACCCGGAACAAGGCATCGCCACGGTCAACAAGATCGTGTTCCCGGCGCACACGCCAATCAACTTCAAGATCACCTCTGACGCTGTGATGAACTCGTTCTTCATCCCGGGTCTGGGCGGCCAGATCTACGCGATGGCGGGCATGCAGACCAAGCTGCACCTGATCGCTGACCGTAACGCTGAAATGGACGGTATCTCCGCCAACTACAGCGGCGCGGGTTTCACCGGCATGAAGTTCAAAGCTATTTCCACCACTCAGGAAGATTTCGACGCCTGGGTAAGTGAAGTCAAGAAGTCACCTAAACAGCTTGATCAAGCTGAATACGCAGCCCTTGCCAAGCCAAGCCAGAACAACCCAGTCGAGCTCTACTCCTCGGTCACGCCGAACCAGTTCCAGATCATCGTCGACAAGTACGAAGGTATGAAGCCGGGCAAGCCGCTGAAGCACGAGAAGAAAGAGAAAGAAGTGGCGGCCACGGAAATTGACTCGAGTTCGCATTCAGCTGCCGGGGCAGAGGAGTAAACGATGTTTGGTAAATTAAGTTGGGAAGCAGTCCCATTCCACGAGCCGATCGTGATGGTGACCATCGCCATGATCGCCCTCGGTGGTCTGGCGCTGTTCGCTGCAATCACCTACTTCAAGAAGTGGACGTACTTGTGGACCGAGTGGCTGACTTCGGTTGACCACAAGAAAATCGGCGTGATGTACATCATCGTCGCCATGGTCATGCTGCTGCGCGGTTTT
>NZ_JBIVJB010000267.1:0-1027 GCF_044750025.1 Pseudomonas sp. NPDC088885
AAGAAAACCCGGATCTACGCGGCGACCAAGTTCTTCATCTTCACTCAGGCGTCCGGCCTGATCATGCTGGTGGCGATCCTCGGTCTGGTGCTGGTCAACTTCAACAACACTGGCGTGATTACCTTCAACTACGCCGACCTGTTGAAAACCAAGATGTCGATGACCACCGAGTACATCCTGATGCTCGGCTTCTTCATCGCCTTCGCGGTCAAGCTGCCGGTTGTACCGTTCCACTCGTGGTTGCCTGATGCTCACGCCCAGGCGCCGACTGCAGGTTCCGTCGACCTCGCCGGTATCTTGCTGAAAACCGCTGCTTACGGTCTGCTGCGTTTCGCCCTGCCGCTGTTCCCGAATGCCTCGGCCGAGTTCGCGCCGATCGCCATGACCCTTGGTCTGATCGGGATCTTCTACGGTGCGTTCCTCGCGTTCGCACAAACCGACATCAAGCGTCTGATCGCCTTCTCGTCCGTTTCCCACATGGGTTTCGTGTTGATCGGCATCTACTCCGGCAGCCAACTGGCCCTGCAAGGTGCAGTGATCCAGATGCTCGCTCACGGTGTGTCGGCGGCGGCTCTGTTTATCCTCAGCGGTCAGTTGTACGAGCGTCTGCACACTCGAGACATGCGTGAGATGGGCGGTGTGTGGTCGCGTATCGCTTACCTGCCGGCAATCAGCCTGTTCTTTGCAGCCGCTTCGCTGGGTCTGCCGGGTACCGGTAACTTTGTCGGTGAGTTCCTGATCCTGATCGGCTCCTTCGCGAGCTGGCCGTGGATCACTGCGATTGCCACTTCCGGTCTGGTGTTCGGTTCGGTCTACTCGCTGATCATGATCCACCGTGCCTACTTCGGTCCGGCGAAATCGGATTCGATCCTGCAAGGTATGGACGCTCGCGAACTGATCATGGTGCTAGGCCTTGCGGTGTTGCTGATCTACATCGGCGTCTACCCGCAACCGTTCCTCGACACTTCTGCCGCCACGATGCATGGCGTTCAGCAGTGGCTCGGCACCGCCTTCACTCAACTCGCTT
>NZ_JBIVJB010000268.1:0-1017 GCF_044750025.1 Pseudomonas sp. NPDC088885
GGTTACAGAAGGTTGCCGTGGTGAAGGTGGTTACCTGATCAACAAGCACGGCGAGCGTTTCATGGAGCGTTATGCTCCGAACGCCAAAGACCTTGCCGGTCGTGACGTTGTTGCTCGCTCGATGGTTAAAGAAATCATCGCCGGCAACGGTTGCGGCCCGAATGGCGACCACGTACTGCTCAAACTCGACCACCTGGGCGAGGAAGTACTGCACAGCCGTCTGCCAGGCATCTGCGAACTGTCGAAGACTTTCGCACACGTTGACCCGGTTGTTGCTCCGGTTCCGGTTGTTCCGACTTGCCACTATATGATGGGCGGCGTTGCCACCAACATTCATGGTCAGGCGATCACCCAGGACGCTGAAGGCGTCGACAAGATCATCCCGGGCCTGTTCGCTGTAGGCGAAGTGGCTTGCGTATCGGTTCACGGTGCCAACCGTCTGGGCGGCAACTCGCTGCTCGACCTGGTGGTATTCGGCCGCGCTGCCGGCCTGCACTTGGAAAAGGCGCTGACCGACGGCATCGAATACGACGACGCTACCGAAGCCGACATCGAAGCTGCCCTGTCGCGTCTGAACGCGCTGAACAGCCGTACTGATGGCGAAGACGTGGCAACCCTGCGTCGCGAGCTGCAGAACTGCATGCAGAACTATTTCGGTGTATTCCGTACTGGCGAATACATGCAGAAAGGTATCGCTCAGCTGGCTGACCTGCGTACCCGCATCGCCAACGTGAAGATCAACGATAAGTCGCAGGCGTTCAACACTGCCCGTATCGAAGCGCTGGAACTGCAAAACCTGCTGGAAGTGGCTGAAGCTACTGCCATCGCTGCCGAGGTTCGTAAAGAGTCGCGCGGTGCTCACGCCCGTGAAGACTTCGAAGACCGTGACGACGAAAACTGGCTGTGCCACACCCTGTACTTCCCGGGTGACAAGCGCGTCACCAAGCGTGCCGTGAACTTCTCGCCGAAGACTGTTCCGACTTTTGAACCTAAGATTCGGACTTATTAAGGGTGGCC
>NZ_JBIVJB010000269.1:0-1015 GCF_044750025.1 Pseudomonas sp. NPDC088885
TGGCTGTCGCGTATCAGCTCGTAGTTTTGGATGAAGTGACGCAGTTGAACGAAACGCGAGCGAATCGTGAAGTAGCTACCGAGCCCGACAATGAGCACGATCAGTACTTTGCCTGAGAGGAAGTCGTTGATGACTTCGAGCATGGATTTTTCCTCGCTGTTTTTTGTGTAAGCAAATGCTGGATGGGAGAAACATCGTGTTACACCGGTTTGCGCGCGGCACAACAGGTGAGGCGAAGGTTTCGTCCCGGTTCCAAATCGCGGGTTTGTTATTAGTTCGGGTTTCACATGGGTGATGGCCTCGTTACCGACGACCGCTCATGCGAAGAGGGGCGGCACTATACCGATCAGTGCGGCGCCCGTCTGCACAGTCGTGGTGCAAGCGACGAAACGAGGCTTTGAAACACCCGGCGTTACCGGTGCCGGGCTTGTACAGGAACTGCTCCTCTGCTGAAGCAAACCCTGTGGCGAGGGGATTTATCCCCGTTCGGCTGCGAAGCAGTCGCAAAACCATCGCACGCGGTGCACCTGATACATCGCGATTGCAGGTATTGGGGCCGCTTCGCGACCCAACGGGGATAAATCCCCTCGCCACAAAGGCTTACCTCCACATTGTTCAGTCCCCAGACATACGGGTCTCAGGATCAAATAGTTAAAAAAAAGGGCCTGGGGACTAAATCCCCAAGCCCTCAAAAGGTGAGAGGTGTCTAGTCCCTCGACCTGGTGAGCGGTGCTACAAGTAACGCGTCGATTCAGCCTTTGAGCGGAACCAGACGCGGAGCAATCATGTTTTCCGGGCGCAGGATGTCGGCGAGCATGGCTTCGTCGAGCAGACCTTCTTCGCGCACCAGTTCCAGCACGCCACGGCCGCTTTCAAGGGCGAGGCCGGCGATGCGGGTGGCGTTTTTGTAGCCGATGTACGGGTTCAATGCGGTGACCAGACCGATCGAGTGCTCGACCAGTTCACGGCTATCGCGTTCGGCCAACAACACCGCTTCGCCTTGATCCTGTTGCGC
>NZ_JBIVJB010000270.1:0-1005 GCF_044750025.1 Pseudomonas sp. NPDC088885
CTCACCGGCGGCATCTCCACTCAAACAGAAATGACCGCTCGTCTCAACCCGAACTTTAGACCAATCGCCGCGATCAGGGAAAGCGGCGAAAGTGGACGAAAAATGCTCATTTACCATGGATGTAAACTCCGCGTTCTCGCCCGCTTTCTCGCTACGTTCCAGTCCGCGATGTTACTTGCTCACTCAGGCATGACAGAGTGAATTACTCTGCTGCGCCTTCTTCAGCTTCTGGAGCAACGCGTGGAGCGTGTACGTTTGCAACAGCTTTGTCGTCGCCGTGAGCCAGTGCAACGAACTCAACGCCTTTAGGGGCTTTGAGGTCGGACAGGTGAACGATTGCGCCGATTTCCAGAGCCGACAGGTCGACTTCGATGAACTCAGGCAGATCTTTCGGCAGGCAGGAAACTTCGATTTCGTTCAGGACGTGCGAGATCTCGCCGCCTTTCTTGGTCGGAGCTTCTTCACCAACAAAGTGCACAGGCACGATAGCGGTCAGTTTCTGGCCGGCTACGACGCGTACGAAGTCAGCGTGCAGAACGTGACCCTTGGACGGGTGACGTTGCAGAGCCTTGATGATGACGTTCTGCTTTTTGCCGCCAACGTTCAGTTCGATAACGTGGCTGTAGGCAGCATCGTTTTCGAGCAGTTTGGCAACTTCTTTGGCCAGCATGCTGATGGATTCAGGGGCTTTTTCGCCACCGTAAACAACAGCTGGAACCAGAGCGGCGAGACGACGCAGGCGGCGGCTCGCACCTTTCCCCAGGTCGGAACGCAGTTCAGCATTCAGAGTAAAATCGTTCATTGTGTATCTCCAAAATAGCCATGACCGGGTTGACGTTTGCGACCAGCGCCAAACACGGTATGGGCAAAAAAGCCCCGCCCCGGCAGGAATGCCGGGGCGGGGCGCTTTTCGTCAACGAGACATTTCGAGAAGGGCAGGGCCCTTAACGGAACATCGCGCTGATCGATTCTTCATTGCTGATGCGGCGAACCGCTTCGGCAACA